>NZ_JBHWOO010000271.1:0-43990 GCF_043424415.1 Luteococcus sp.
AACCCGGAAGTTAAGCCTTTTAGAGCCGATGGTACTGCAGGAGGGATCCTGTGGGAGACTAGGACGCCGCCGGACTTATACATACCCCCTGTCGGGACTCTTCATGGGTTCCTGGCAGGGGGTATTTTCATGCCCGAAAACAATTGCACACAGAGACCTCTTGATGCGATGGGAAAGAGCTTCCGCGTCTCGCCCAGGGCACAGCCGTCGTGGTTCTGCTCAGGCGGACGAGATCCTCACAGTCCATCGCTCGACGTGGCGGTAAGGCCCGGTGCGGCACATCGGCCACACACCACAGCACGCCAACTTGCGGCAGGATGAGAACATGTCTGACTACCCGAACAACGGTTCCTTCGACGATCGAGATCGTCGCGACAGTCGCGGTGGACGCGCGTCCGACGGACGCTCGCGCACTGATCGCGACCAGTCGTCGCGTCCCCCGCACGGACAGGACCGTCCGCGTGACGACCAGCGGCGGGGATATCGAGGCGGGGATGGCCGTGAGGAGCGATCCGTCGGCCGTCCGGCACATGACGGTGAGCGCCATCGCGACTCGGATCGACGCGGTTATTCGCAGGGCCGTCGTTCCAGCGACGCCGGCGGTTCAGGACAGCGGGGCTATGGTCAGCGCCAGGACTCGCCCAATGACCGCTCCGACCGCTCCGACCGCTCCGACCGCTCCGGAGGCTACGAGCGTGGACAGCGCCGTGACGACGACAGGCGAGACGGTCGCGGTGATCCTCGCGATGACCGCGGCAGCCGGGCGGGACAGGGTGACCGCCGTCCCTGGGGACGTGATGACCAGCGTGGCCGTAGCGCCGATGGGGCCCGTGGCTACCGTCGCGAGGACGAGCGCCCCGGGGGGCGTGGCGGACATGACCGAGGACGCGGGGACGGCGAGCGCCGGCCCTTCGCCTCCGGAGAGGGTCGAGGCTACCGGGGGGAGGACGCCCGTGGTGGTTACCGTGGTGGTGGCGAGCGTGGAGGTTACCGTGGCTCGCGCGACGGTGACGGCTACCGCGGCTCGGGTGACCGCCGCGGATACCAGGGTGGTGATGAGCGTCGCGGATCGCGCGATGGAGAGCGCCGGGGCTACCAGGGCGGCGAGGCCCGTGATGGTCACCGTGATGGCGTCGAGCGCGGAGGTCACCGTGGCGGCGATGACCGCCGTCAGGACTCGCGCGGCCCGCGCCGCGATGACTTTGGCCGGGGGCCGCGCCAGGACCGTTTCGGCCGCGAGGAACGCGAAGACTTCGTGCGTCCCGGGTTGGCAGCGCGCGAGGACGAGCCCGAGACGCCCACCGACATCGATGAGAAGGACCTGCCCTTTCCGGTCCGGGCCGAGCTTCGAGGACTCCCCAAGGACCTGGGGCAGATCGTCGCCGCACACCTGGTCGCAGCCGGCGCACTGATCGACGAGGACCCGGCGATGGCCTACCGCCATGCCGAGGCCGCCCGTCGTCGTGCCGCCCGCCTGCCCGTGGTTCGTGAGGCCACCGCCGAGACCGCCTATGCGGCAGGGGAGTATGCCGTCGCGCTCAACGAATACCGCGCCATGCGTCGCATGACCGGAGGTGCGGAGTACCTTCCGGTGCTGGCCGACTGCGAGCGCGCCCTGGGCCGTCCGCAGAATGCCCTGAAGCTGGCGCGCGAGGCCGAGCGGGAACAGCTGGATGCAACCCAACGCGTCGAGATGCTGCTCGTCGAGGCCGGGGCTCGCGCCGACATGGGCCAGCAGGCCGAGGCCATCCGGCTGCTGAAGCGGGGTATCTCCGACATTCCCGGCAACAAGCTCGGTCAGGCCCGGATGCGTTATGCCTTCGCCGACCTGCTCGAGGACGCCGGAGACACCGAGGAGGCACGCAAGTGGTTCGTCTCGGCGCTCAAGCACGACACCGATCAGACCCTTGATGCGCAGGACAGGATCAACGCGCTCGACGGTTTCGTCCTCGAGGTCGACGAGTCCGAGGACGATGAGGCGAGCGAGCCCGCCGCCGAGGATCTCGTGGACCGCGACGACAAGAGCGGTGGGGATTCGACCGACGGCGAGCCGGCCCGGGCTGACCAGAGCGACAAGACTGACTGGCCCGATGAGGCCGGGGACACTGCCGATGCAGCGGCGATGCAGGATTCGGAGGACAAGTGATGAATGACCCCCGTCTGGTGGATGCCTATGAGGCCGCGCTGTTCGACCTGGACGGCGTCGTCTACCTGGGGCCGGCCCCCGTCGAGGGAGCCCCCGAGGGGATCGCGGCCCTGCGCGAGCTCGGCGTGCAGGTCGGCTTCGTCACGAACAATGCCGCCCGCCCGCCGCAGGTGGTCGTCGACCAGCTCACCGGCCTGGGTGTGGAGGCGCACCTGTCGGACGTGGTCACCAGCGCGCAGGCCGGGGCTCGACAGCTGGCCGAGGCGCTCGAGCCCGGCAGCCGTGTGCTCGTCGTCGGCACCCAGGCACTGGCCGACGAGGTGGAGGCCGCGGGCATGGTCCCCGTCTGGTCGCGCGAGGACAGGCCATCGGCAGTCATCCAGGGCTACGACCCGCAGCTGACCTGGCCCCGGATCGACGACGCCTGCCATGCCATCCAGGCCGGCGCGCGCTGGTTCGCCACCAACACCGACTCGACCCGTCCCACCGACGTCGGGCTCGTGCCCGGCGCCGGCGCGCAGATCGCCGCCGTCCGGGTGGCCGTCACGCAGGAGCCGACAGTGGCAGGGAAGCCGTGCACCCCGCTGATGGAGGAGACCATGCGCCGCATGGGCACCCGGCAGGCCATCTTCGTCGGTGACCGTCTCGACACCGACGTGCAGGGTGCCGTGGCCGTCGGCATGGACTCCCTCTTCGTCTTCACCGGTGCCCACGGCAAGCAGGACCTGCTGCAGGCACCCGAGGACCAGCGGCCCACCACGATCGGACACGACCTGCGTTCCCTGCTGGAGCCGGCCCGACGCGCCACCCTGGAGGGCGAGGAAGCACGCTGCCGGGATCAGCAGGCCCTCATCGTCGACGGGCGCATCCACCTCGACCAGGTGCCGACGGGACGCGAGGAGCAGCTGGACGCCCTGTGGGCCGTCCTGCAGCTGGCCTGGGACACCGGGGCCGATGCGGGCGTGCTGGACCGGCTGGACCAGGTGCAGTGAGCACCCCCGAAGCCCAGTCCGAGGACTCCTGGACCGACCAGACCGGTGCCGTGCCGACACCGCCGCGGACCGGCAACGGCACCGTCGACCAGGTCCTGCGCGAACTGCAGGACCTGGACCGGCGGCCGTTGGCCGAGCACCACGCTGCCCTTGCGGCCGCCCAGGAGGCACTCGGACGGGCCCTCGAGGAGAGCCGACAGTCGCCCACGCACACGATCGCGCAACAGATGAGGTCCCATGGCTGACCACGACCGGACACGGACCAACCGCCTCGACCTCGAACTGGTGGATCGTGGACTGGCCCGGAGCCGCAGCCTGGCCCGCAAGCTGGTCGAGCAGGGCATCGTCCAGGTCGACGGACGCGCCGCCACCAAGGCCTCCCAGTCCGTTCCCAAGGACTGCGAGATCACGCTGGACGAGCACACCGCCTGGGTCTCTCGCGCCGCGCACAAACTGCTCGGGGCCCTCGACGAGCTGGGCTGGGACCGGGTCCCCGAGCGGACCCTGGACGCGGGCGCCTCGACCGGCGGCTTCACCGAGGTGCTGCTGAGCAGGGGAGCGGTGGAGGTGCATGCGGTCGACGTCGGCCACGGGCAGATGGCCCAGAGCCTGCTCGACGATCCGCGCGTCGTGGCGCACGAGGGCCTCAACCTGCGACACCTGGCCCTGGCCGATGTCGGGGGTCGTCCGGTCGACCTGGCCGTGTGCGACGTGAGCTTCATCAGCCTGACCCTGCTGCTGGAACCGATCTTCTCGGTCATCGCCCCGGGCGGCAAGGCGCTGCTCATGGTCAAGCCCCAGTTCGAGGTGGGACGACGACGGCTCAGCTCCGCCGGGGTCGTACGCGACGAACAGACTCGCCTGGAGGCGGTCGAAGCCGTCTGCGCGGCAGCACGGGAACTCGGCTGGACCGACCGCTGGCGCTCGCCCAGCACCCTGCCCGGCCCGGCCGGAAACATCGAGTACTTCGTGCTCTTCGAACGCGTCTGAGCCCGGGGGAGCACCAGCCGGCGAGCAGGCTCGGGCCCACTTCCAGTCAGTGCTCCCGGCTAGGGTGGAGAACGTGAGCGATGACCTTGACACCCCCGCGCCGCGGGCAGTGGCCGTCCTGCTGCACCCCAGCAGGCCCGAGGCCCTTGACAGTGCCGTCGACTTCATCGAGCAGATCGCAGTCCGTGGGATCGCCACCCGTGTGCTGGCGGAGGCCTACGAGGCCGTGCGCGCCCTGGTGCGTCCCGAGGTGGAGGTGCAGCTCCTCGACACCCGCGAGCCCCAGGTGGAGATGGTGCTGGTCTTCGGCGGAGACGGTTCGATCCTGCGCGGCGCCGAACTGGCGGTGCCCTGGCAGGTGCCCCTGCTGGGGGTGAACCTGGGTCATGTCGGATTCCTGGCAGAGTTCGAGGCGTCCGAGGTGGGTCACCTCGCCGACCACGTCGAGGCCCGCAGCTTCAAGGTGGAGCGCCGGTTGACGCTCTCGGTGGACGTCTACGAGCCCACCGGGGACCTGCAGTGGACCTCCTTCGCCGTCAACGAGGTGTCGGTGGAGAAGATCGCCCGTGAGCGCATGCTCGAAGTGCTGGCCCTGGTCGACGGCCGCCCGCTGTCCCGCTGGGGCTGCGACGGCATCCTGGTCAGCACCCCCTCCGGTTCCACCGCCTACGCCTTCTCCGCCGGCGGGCCCGTGATGTGGCCCGACGTGGAGGCCATGGAGCTGGTGCCGCTGTCGGCCCACGCCCTGTTCACCGGGCCGGTCGTGCTCAGCCCTCGCTCCACCATTGACCTGATGGTCGGCAGCGAACGCAATGTCCCGGCCGTGGTGTGGGCCGACGGGGCCCGCACCGTCGATGCGGCCCCCGGCAGCAGGATCGTGCTGCGCCGCGGCGACAAGGACCTGCTGATCGCCCGTCTGGCCCCACAACCCTTCACCACACGCCTGGTGAAGAAGTTCGGCCTCCCCGTCGAGGGATTCCGAGGACGCCACTGATGCTCACCGAACTGCACATCGAAGGCCTGGGCGTCATCGAGTCCAGCACCATCGAATTCCACCCCGGCATGACCGCCGTCACCGGCGAGACCGGCGCCGGCAAGACGATGGTGGTCAGCTCACTGGGGCTGCTGATGGGCAGCCGCGCCGACGCAGGCGTCGTGCGCCACGGCTCGCGCCGCGCCCTGGTTGAGGGACGCTTCACCGGCGTTGAGCACATCGCCGAGGCCGTCGACGAAGCCGGCGGCGTGATCGAGGACGACGAACTCCTGCTGGCCCGCCACGTGAGTGCCGCGGGCCGTTCCCGTGCCTTCGTCGGCGGCAGCCAGAGCGGGGTGGGGCGGCTGGCCGACCTGGCCGGTGAGGTGGCCACCATCCACGGCCAGTCAGAACAGATTCGTCTGGGCAGCCCGGAGCGCCAACGCGAGGTGCTCGACCGCTTCTGCGGACCCGAACACGCACAGGCACTGTCCCGTTACCGCGCCGACCACGAGCGGCGGGCGGCACTGGGCCATGAGCTGGACGAACTCGTCACCAGGGCCCAGGAGCGGGCCCGGGAGCAGGACCTGCTGCGCTTCGGCCTGGACGAAATTGCCGCCGTCGACCCGCAGCCGGGGGAGGAGACCGAGCTGGCCGCGCAGGCCCAGCGACTGCAGGCCACCGACGACCTGCAGCGCCTCGCCGAGTCCGCCTCGGGCGCCTTGAGCGGCTCCACGGAGGGGTTCACCGACCAGCCAGGCGTCGTCGGGCTCTTTGGCGAGGCACGCAAGGCGATGGAACAGGTCGAGGCACTCGACCCCGCCGCGGCCCAGATCGCGCAGCAGATGCGCGAGACCGGCTTCCTGGTCAATGACCTGGCTGCGCAGGTGGCCAGCTACCTGGCCGACCTTGAGGCCGACCCGCGCCAGCTGGAGGCCATCGCCGAGCGCCGCGCCGCCCTGGCCGGGCTCACCCGCAAGTACGGCACCACCATCGAGGAGGTCCTGGAGTGGTCGCGCACGGCCGCGGCCAGGATGGGCGAGCTCGAGGGCTCCGACGACCGGATCGCCGAGATCCGCCAGGAAGTCACCGCACTCGACGAGTCGCTGGCCCGTCAGGCCGCATCGATCACCAGCACCCGCAGCGATGCGGCACAGCGCCTTGCCGAGCAGGTGCAGGGCGAACTGGCAGCACTCGCCATGCCCCACGCCCGGCTCGCTTTCGAGCTCAAGCCCCTCGACGCGCTCGGCCCGCACGGCGCCGAGTCCATCCAGCTGGTCTTCGCCGCCAACCCGGGCCTGCCCGCCGCCCCCCTGGGCAAGGTGGCCTCCGGCGGCGAGCTGTCCCGGGTGCGGCTGGCGCTCGAGGTGGTGCTCGCCGATGCCGACGCCGGAGAGGACCGTGGGGTGCACACCTGCGTCTTCGACGAGGTCGATGCCGGTGTCGGCGGGGCGGTGGCCGTCGAGATCGGACGGCGGCTGGCGATGCTGGCCAAGCACTGCCAGGTGGTGGTCGTGACACACCTGGCCCAGGTGGCGGCCTTCGCCGATGCCCACCTGGTCGTCGACAAGTCCACCAATGGTGAGGTGACCGTCAGCAACCTGCGTCGCGTCACCGGGGAAGAGCGGCTACAGGAGCTGGCCCGGATGATGGGCGGCATCGAGTCCAGTGACTCGTCGATGGCCCACGCCAGGGAACTGCTGGAGGCCGCCGGTCAGGCCTGACGCTCGGCTCGCGACAGGGGAGCGACCACCGGGCCCCTCGGGTCGTCCAGGTCGACCCGGCAACGGATGCCGTAGACCTCGGCGACATCCCGCTCGGTGACGACCTCGCGGGGGCGCCCGTCGGCGACCAGCCGTCCGCGCTCCATCAGCAGGACGTGGTCGGCATAGGCGACGGCCTGGGGCAGGTCGTGCAGGACGACGACGACGGTGCGTCCCTCGTCCACCAGGTCGGCACAGACGTCGAGCAGGTGGTACTGGGCAGCCAGGTCCAGGTAGGTGGTGGGCTCGTCCAGCAGCACGACGGGCGTGTCCTGTGCCAGCACCATCGCCAGCCAGACGCGCTGGCGCTGCCCGCCGGACAGCTCCGAGACCCGGCGCTGCAAGAGGGGCCCGACCTGGGCGCGTTCCACGGCCCGCTCGATGGCCTCGGCATCACCGGGGGCACTGTTGCGCAACAAGGAGTGGTACGGGTGTCGTCCTCGCGCCACCAGCTCGGCAACCACGAGCCCCGGCGGGGCGACGGTCTGCTGCGGCAGCAGGCTGACGGTGCGCGCCAGCTCGCGACGCCCCCAGTCGCCGACGGCGCGTCCGTCGACGTCGACGCGCCCCTCGTCGAGCGGCCGCAGGTGGCACAGCGAACGCAACAGGGTGGACTTGCCACAGCCATTGGGGCCGATCACCGCGGTGAAGGAGCCGGCGGGAATGGTGGCGGACAGGGCGTCAACGGCGGTGAAGTCCCCGAAGCGGACCGTCGCCCCGGAGATGGTGATGGTGGGCGCGAGGGTCACAGCGTCCCCTTCCGGAACTGGGAGATGAGCAGGATGCCGAGGAAGACGCCGCCTACCAGGGCGGTGACCACCCCGACCGGCAGCGCCGTCAGCGGCTGCCAGCGGGCGACGGCCAGGTCCGCGGCGCACACCTCGAGGGCACCGACCAGGGCGGCGGTCCCCATGGCGGGGCGGCCGGTGAGCCAGCGGGCCAGGTGGGGCGCGGTCAGGGCGACGAAGGTGATCGGCCCGGCGACGGCCACGGCGGCGGCCGTCAGGACGATACCGAGGGCCAACGCCGTGCTGCGCACGGCTGCGGGCCGCGAGCCCAGCCCATGGGCCGCATCGTCGCCCAGCGCAACCAGGTCGAGGTCGGTGCGCAGGGCCAGCGCGGCCAGCGTGCCCGGCACCAGCACTGCCCAGGCCAGGGCGGCATCGGACCAGGCCCGGGAGTTCAGCGACCCGGTGAGGGCCGAGGCCAGGGCCAGGGCCTCGGCCTGCCGCGACCAGACCAGCACCAGCTGCGTGGTGGCGGTGGACCCGGCCGCCACCCCGATCCCGGCGACGATCACCGCCCCCGGGTTGCGGAAGCCCGTCGTCGTCCCCCAGGCCACCAGCAGGCCCCCGAGCAGCGCCCCGCCCAGGGCGCCGACCATGACGGGGAAGTTCAGGTGGGTGGCCAGTGCCGTTCCGGCACCAGCCGCGGCGGTGATGCCGACCACATCGGGTGTGACCAGCGGATTCGCGGTGGAGCGTTGGAAGAGCGCCCCGGCCAGGCCGAGGGCCGCGCCCACAGCCAGCCCGGTCGCCAACCGCGGACCGCGCAGCCGACGCAGGGCAAAGCCGCCCTCGCCCCTGAGGAGGTCCAGCAGGGCCTGTGGCTGGCGGGGCGGGGAGATGCCCAACCGGCCCCAGGCCAGCGTCGCGCTGCACGTCAGCAGGACCGCGGCCAGCAGGGCGACGACGGCGACCGAGCGACGGCCGGTCACAGCGCACCCTCGTGCTGCGCGGTCACAGCGCACCCCTGGTGCGACGCACCACGGCGAGCAGCAGCGGCGCCCCCATCAAGCCGGTCACCACGCCGACCGGGACCTCCGAGGGGCGGATCACCAACCGGCCGGCGACATCGGCCAGCAGCAGGACGCAGGGCCCGAGCACCAAGCAGCAGGCCAGCAGCGCCCGGGCGCCGCCACCGACCAGGCCGCGGGCGAGGTGCGGCACGGCCAGACCGACGAAGGCGATCGGGCCCGTCACCGCCGTCGCCGCCGAGGTGAGCAGTGCCACGGCCAGGAAGGTCAGGCCCCGCACCAGGCCGGGGCGCTGCCCCAGTGCGGTTGCTGCGTCATCACCCAGGGCCAGCGCGTCCAGTCCGCGGCTGGTGCCGGCCAGCAGCAGGGCACCGGCTGCGGCGGTGACCAGCACCGGCGCGGTGAGGGCGGCGCCGGCCGACAGCGAGCCGGCCGACCAGAATCGCAGCGCGTCGAAGGCCCCTTGGTCGCGCAGCGCCAGCGACTGGGACAGCGCCATCGCGACGGTGGTGACCACGGCGCCGGCCAGCAGCAGGCGCGTGGCATCGGGGCCACGCCCCAGGCTGCCGAGCCCGAGCACGGCGACGGTGGCCAGCAGGGCACCGGTGAAGGCGCCGCCCACCAGCCCCAGCGGCGCGAGCGTTGCCGAGGTTGCCACCAGCACGATCCCGGCCGCGGCGCCGCTGGTCAGGCCGAGCACTCCCGGGTCACCCAGCGGGTTTCGGGTGGCCACCTGGATGGCGGCGCCGGAGACCGCCAGCGCCGCCCCGGCCAGCAGCCCGCACAGGGTGCGGGGGATCCTGGTGGCCAGGACGGCGCGCGTGTGCTCGTCGCCCAGGCCCTGGGCCGCCTGCCAGAGGGCCGCGGGGCCGATGGCGCGGCTTCCCAGGGCCAGGCTGAACAGCACCGACAGCGCCAGGGCAGTGAGTGCCAGGACGGTGGCGGTGCGCGGGACGCCCAGGTGGCGTCGGGTCACTTGCCGAGCTTCTTCACGGCGGCGTCGATCAGTGGGGTGATCCTGGGCAGCGCCCACGGCACCGTGAGCGGGTTGATCATGCTCATCGCGGTGACCAGCTGCGGGTCCTGCGAGGTGACGACGGTGTCGCGCTTGATGGCCGGGATCGAGGCATAGAGCGGCTGCGAGAGCACCTGCTTCTTGGTGGCCGCGTCCATGTACCAGGTGAAGACGAGCTCGGAGCCGTCGAGCTTGTCGGCATTCTCCAGACCGATCAGCGCCCAGTCGGAGCCGTCCTTGGCCTTGATCGATGCGGTGGCCGGGTCGGGGGTGAGGCCGAGCGAGCTGATCATGGCGACCCGCTGCTCGGTGGGCAGGTAGATGCCCAGCGTGCCCTGGCCCTGGGTGTAGATGTAGCTGAAGGTGGTGCCCTTCCAGTCCGGGTGTTCGGCGGCGGCATCGGCGAGGGTCTTGTCCAGCTCGGCGATGACCCGCTGCCCGTCGGCGGGGCGGCCCAAGGCCGTGGCGACGGTGCTGATCTCCTGCTGCCAGGTTGTCGTCCACGGGGTCTTCTCGTAGGCGACAACGGGGCACATCTCGCTGAGCAGGTCGTACTGCTTCTGTGTCAGGCCGCTCCACGGGGCGAGCACCAGGTCGGGCTCCAGCGTGGCGATGGTCTCGACATCGAGCTGCTCCCCACCGGCGAAGGTGCGGGGCAGTGCCTTGCCGGCCTTCTCGAAGGCCTCGCGCACCCAGGGGAGGTGGCCGTCCTTGTCGGCTCCCCACGCATAGGTCTCGGTGCCGACCGGGAAGACTCCCAGCGCGATGGCGGCCTCGGCGGCGCCCTGGCCGAGGGTGACGACCTTGGTGGGGGCCTTGTCGATGGTGGCGGTTCCCAGGGCGTGCTTGATGGTCACCGGGAATCTGCCCTCGCTCGAGCTGTTCTTGCCGGCGCCCGGGGCGGCCGGCGTCTCGGGGGCGGCGGACTGGTTGCCGGAGCAGCCGACGAGGGTGGCCAGCCCGGTGATGCCGGCAAGGCCGAGCAGATTGCGGCGGGTGAAGTGGGCGTCCATTGGTTCTCCTGGGTGATCGTGGTGCGGGAGGGGATCGGGGGTGGCTGCGGTCAGCACTCGGCGCGGCCGGCCCGCCAGTAGCCCATGAAGCTGATGCACTGGCGAGGGCAGCCGCGGGCCTGCACCAGGTGGCGCCTGATGCGGGTGATGGCGGTGCTCTCGCCTGCCAGCCAGGCATAGTGCCGGGTGTCGGCGTCGGTCTGGGCCTCCTGCCACAGCGGCGCATCCGGCACGGTCTGGTCCTCAACGGCCTGGCGGGAGGGCAGGGGGCAGTCCGGCGGCCAGGCCACGGCGGCGAGCTCTTGCTCCAGCAGGCTTCCCGGCGCGGCGCCGTCACAGGCGAGGACGCGCACGTCGATGCCGGGCGGCGCCTGGAGGGGGTAGTGGTCCTGACTGGTGGGCAGCTCGACCAGCGCCGTGCCGGTGGCATCGGCGGGGAGCGAGGCCAGGATGTTCGCGATCGCCGGGGCGGCGGTGGCGTCGCCGGCGATCAGCACCTCCCGGGCAGCCCCGGGTCGCCAGGCGATGCCCAGCTCGTCACTGCCGTCGACATCTGCGACGGGCAGGACGAGCAGCAGGCGCTCACCGGGCCGGACCTGCTCGATCCACCGGCCTGCAGGGCCGGCGGTGCCGTGGCGGATGACGTCGATGTCCACCTCGGCGCTGGCGGGGCGCACCTGCCGGGCGGTGTAGGTGCGCAGCGCTGGGCGGGGGTCGAGCCGCTGCCAGGACTGGTACCAGTCGCCGCCGCGGGGCATGTCCTCGAACAGGTCACCCTGGTGGCGTGGCAGGACGAGCTTGATCCTGCGGTCCAGACAGCGCGGGTGCACGCGGCCCAGCGCGGGGCCGTGGAAGGTCACGCGACGGATGCTGGGGGTGAGGTCTGCCACGGCGGCCACCGTGGCGTCGAGGCACTCGTAGGGCGTGGGCACGCCCAGAACTCTAGCAATGGATAGGTAAGGCTTACCTAATTTCCGGTGTGGTGTGGGGCCAGGACCTCGGCCAGGTCGTAGGCGATCGGCCGCTCCACCTGCTCCAGCAGGCAGCTCGACGGCTCCCGATCGGGGCGCCAGCGCAGGAAGATGACTGCGTGCCGGAACCGCCGCCCCTCCAGCTGGTCGAAGGCGACCTCGACCACCAGCCGCGGGTCCAGAGGTACGAAGGCCGCATCGGCGGCACTGGTGAAGCGGGAGCGCTCCCGACTGGCCTGCTGCACCGCGCCATGGGGATCACGCAGCACCAGTGGGGCCAGCTCCTCGACGAGTTCGCGGCGGCGGGCCGCGGTGAAGGCTGCGATGCCACCCACCGGCACCAGCTCGCCGTGCTCGTCGACCATGCCCAGCAGCAGGGAGCCGACGCCCTCACCGGACTTGTGCAGCCGGTAGCCCATCACCACGGCCTCGGCGGTGCGCTTGTGCTTGACCTTGAGCATCGTGCGCTTGCCCTGCTCGTAGGGTCCGTCATTGCGCTTGGCGACCACGCCATCCAGGCCGGCGCCCTCGAAGCGCTCGAACCAGTCCCGGGCCTCCTGCTCGTCGGCGGTGGTCCTGGTGAGGTGGATGCCAGGGGCGTCGAACCCACCGAAGAGCTCCTCCAGTCGAGCACGACGCTGGGCAAAGTCCAGGCCGGTGAGGTCCTGTTCGCCCAGGGCCAGCAGGTCGAAGCAGACCAGCTCGGCCGGGCTCTCGCGGGCCAGGCGCTCGATGCGTGAGGCGGCCGGGTGGATCCGGGCGCTGATGGACTCCCAGTCGAGCTTCTGCGCACCCGGTCCGCCGGCGCGGACCACCAGTTCGCCGTCGATGATGCAGCGTTGCGGTAGGTGCGCGCGCACCTGTGCGACCACCTCGGGGAAGTAGCGGTTCAGCGACTTCTTGGAGCGGCTGAGCAGCTCCACCTCCTCGCCGTCGCGGCAGACGATGCAGCGGAAGCCGTCCCACTTGGGTTCATAGCTCCAGCCGCCCTCGACGCTGCCGGCGGCGGGGATCTCGGCCACGGCCTTGGCGAGCATCGGGGCGATGGGGAGGTCGAGGGGGAGCTGCATGTCCCCAGTGTGGCAGCGATACCGGACGCAATAGGTTGGAACCATGAGCGACATGCCGCTGGACCGTGCCGAAGCCTGGACCATCGACGAGCACCGCGTGCTCGGCACCGGCCGGGTGTGCAGTTTCGTCGAGGACGACATCAGGCCGCCCTCGGGAGAGGTCTTCACCCGCCAGTACCTCACCCACCCCGGTGCGGTCGCCGTGATCGCCCTCGACGAGCAGGACCGCGTTGCCGTCGTCCACCAGTACCGGCACCCGGTGGCGATGAAGCTCGTCGAGCCGCCGGCCGGACTGCTGGACGCCGAGGGGGAGTCCTTCCTGGCGGCGGCACAGCGCGAACTGGCCGAGGAGGCGCTGCTGAAGGCCGAGGACTGGCGGGTGCTGGTCGACATCTTCACCACTCCCGGCGGCTGCGAGGAGTCCATCCGGATCTATCTCGCCCGTGGACTGTCCGCGACTGCGCGCCCCGAGGGCTTCGTGGTCGAGGACGAGGAGGCCCACATGGACATCAGCTGGGTGCCCCTCGACGAGCTGGCCACGCAGATCCTGGCCGGCACCATCCAGTCCCCGTCCATGGTGAGCGGGACCATGGCCCTGCAGGCTGCGCGACTGGCCGGACGCCTCGACGAACTGCGACCGGCCGACGCCCCCTGGCCCGCCCGGGACCTGTGGGCCGCCCGCGTGGCCGAACGACGGGCGATGGAGTCGGATGACTGAGCCCAGCGCCAGCTGGGGGACGCTGTCGGGGGTGGCAACCGCATGGCTGGACCATCTGGCGGTCGAGCGGGGACTGTCAGCCAACACACTGTCCGCCTACCGCAGGGACCTGACGCGTTATGCCGGCTACCTGCGGCTGCGCGGCATCGAGGCCTTCGACGAGATCGCCACCAGTGACCTCGCCGCTTTCCAGCGCTGGTTGACGACCGGCGACGCCGATCACCCCGCCCTGTCCCCGGCCAGCGTCGCCCGCACCGTGGTCGCCGTGCGCAACCTGCACCGCTTCGCCCTGGCCGACGGCCTGACCGGCAATGACCCCGCCGCCGACCTGGAGGTGCCCAAGCTCGGCACACGCCTGCCCAAGGCCCTGTCGATCGACCAGGTGCAGGCGCTGCTGGAGACGCCCGATGTCGAGAGCGTCGAGGGCTTGCGGGACCGGGCCCTGCTGGAACTGCTCTACGGCACCGGCGCACGCATCAGCGAGCTGTGCGACCTGGACGTCGACGATCTGGCCCGCGTGCTGGAGGACCCCGGAGCTGGCCTGCGCCTGACCGGCAAGGGGGACAAGCAGCGCGTCGTGCCGCTGGGCAGCTATGCCCGGGAGGCTGTCGAGGCCTGGCTGGTGCGCGGCCGGCCGCAGTGGCAGCAGAAGGCCAGGGCTCCCGGCCCGGCGCTGCTGTTGAACTCGCTGGGACGCCGGTTGAGCCGGCAGAGCGCGCACGCAATCTTGCAGAAGGCGGCCCGCGCGGCCGGCATCTCGGCCAGCGTGAGCCCGCACAGCCTGCGACACTCCTTCGCCACGCACCTGCTCGATGGCGGCGCCGACGTGCGGGTGGTGCAGGAGCTGCTGGGTCACTCCTCGGTGACCACAACCCAGATCTACACGATGGTCAGCGTGGAGCACCTGCGCGAGGTCTACCTGGGCGCGCACCCCCGGGCTCGCCACCGGGCGACACAGCCGCCGCACAGCTGAGAGCGTCCCACCAGGTGGAAACGCCAAGTGGCCCCAGAGCCCCCAGAATTCGTGACGCCATCGAGTTGACAATCGAGCGGCGGACTCCGCGAGGGTGCTGCCTCCGTCCGCGCGGCATCCACTGGCGGAACAGGAAAGCCTTGTCAGGAAGGGTCGGTTCGTGCTGGACCGCGCGGCGGGAGCGAGGTGGGCCGTGGGCGGGCGGCTGCCTCGGTCCGGTTCGGCCGGAAGCTGCAGATGGGGCGATTGCCTGAGAAAGGGCTCAACTTCTGGGTGGTGTCCGGCGCGTCTGGCGCAGACGACCCACCCCCACTGCAAGAACCCCAGGAGAAGACGTGATGCGAGCACTCGGGGGCAGCCTGCCGGCTGCTTCGCTCACCCTCATGGTCCTGCCCGCGATGCCGGCCGCTGCCGCAGGACACCACCACGACCGCCGACCACGGTCTGGGCCTGGACACCAGCGCCATCCCGGCGGCCGCGACCGAACCGCAGCGTCACGGCACGATGGGCGGCGCCGCCATCCAGGCGGCCCCCGCCCCGACTGCCGCCCCGACCAAGAGCCCGACCGCGACACCCACGGCCGAGCCCACTTCCACGCCGGCGGTGCAGCCCACCGCCGAGCCGACCACCACGCCCACCGACGAGCCCACCTGGGAGCCGGCTCCCACCCCCAACCCCGAGGATGGCTCGTGGGACTGGTTCACCTGGTGGTGACCCCTCGGTCCGGCAGGACCTGGGCCTGAGCACCGGGTGGGTCCCATGGCTCCACCCGGTGCTTGCCCGCACACACGCATCCATTCGACCTCTGGAGAAGCCCCCATTCAGCGCAGCACCGCACCCCGTCGGGCCCTGGCCCCGCTCGCCCTGGCGACGCTCATTGCTCTGGCTGGGTGCTCGGGTTCCCAGCAGGCAGGCCCCACCCCGGCCTCGCCGGCCACCGGGCAGGCCTCGACCCCCACGGGGCAGGGCTCTGGACCGGCCGACCACCCGTCGGTCCAGGTCACCGCCGACACCTCCGTCCCGAGCGAGGCCCCGCCCGTCGGAGACGACGTTGCCTGCTCCAACCGGATGCGCTGCTACCTCAAGAACCCCAAGAAGCTCAGCGACGAGCAGTGGCGCACCCAGGTGCTGCCTGCCGTGCCCGGGGCCGACAAGGCGCCGAGCGCCCCGATGCGGCCGTGGGCCTATGGCGTCTTCGGGCTGGGGGAGGGTCGCACCGAGGCCCGGGACCAGCCCTCGCGCGAGGGGGCCGTGGTCGACGACGGCTACGGGATCCTCAACCACCGCGTGGTCTTCGCCTTCTGCCGCACCGCTGGCAGCGACCCCAGGCAGTCCTGGTACCTGGTGGAGCCGATGACCCCCGATGCCCCGCCCCAGGTGTGGGTCGAGGGAACACACCTGGAGCCCTACGGCCACAACGGGGCGATTCCGACCTGCTGAGCGCGCGCGGGGAGCCCGCACGTCGTATGGGTACTAGGCTGGTCATTCGACGCATCCGGGCGCAGCAGGACGCGTCCACCTGATCACCAGAAGGAAAGGCACATCGTGGAGCCCACCGAGAATCCTGACGACCAGAACCAGTCCACGGTGAGCGTCGATCGCAGCCGACGCAATGACGTGCAGACCGAGGCCGGTGCGGAGGATCCCACGGGCCGCACCTTCCCGCACCTGCCCGAGCCCACGCCGCCGGGCGAGGGCCCCAAGCGCGCCACCATCATCAGCATGTGCAACCAGAAGGGTGGCGTGGGCAAGACCACCACCACCATCAACCTGGGCGCGGCACTGGTGGAGACCGGCCGTCGCGTGCTGCTGGTGGACTTCGACCCGCAAGGCTCGCTCTCGGTCGGCCTGGGCGTCAACCCGCACTCCATCGAGGTGAGCATCTACAACCTGCTGCTCAGCCGCGAGTACGAGGTGGAGGAGGTCATCGAGCCCACCTCCACCGAGGGCCTCGACATGATCCCCTCCAACATCGACCTGTCCGGCGCCGAGGTGCAGCTGGTCAACGAGGTGGCCCGCGAGCAGACCCTGCTGCGGGTGCTGGAGAAGGTCCGTGACCGGTACGACGTCATCCTGATCGACTGCGCGCCCTCGCTCGGCCTGCTGACGATCAATGCCCTGACCGCCTCCGACTACGTGATCATGCCGCTGGAGTGCGAGTTCTTCGCGCTGCGTGGCATCGCGCTGCTCACCGATACCATCGGCAAGGTGCAGGACCGTATCAACCCGAGCCTGCAGGTGATGGGCATCCTGGGCACCATGTACGACGGACGCACCCTGCACAGTCGCGAGGTGCTGGAGCGCGTGGTCGACGCCTTCGGCGAGCAGGTCTTCCACACCGTCATCAAGCGCACCATCAAGTTCCCCGAGACGACCGTCGCCGGTGAGCCCATCACGAGCTACGCCAGCTCCTCGCCCGGTGCCGCCGCCTACCGCCAGCTCGCCAAGGAGGTGCTGGCCAGGTGTCACGCCGAGTGAGCCTGCCGGGCGCCTCGGAGCTCTTCCGACCGACCAGCTCGACGGCGGAGGAAGCCGAGCCGCAGCCCGACCTGGTCGAACAGGCGCCCCAGGCCAGCCCCGAGCCGCAGCCTGCTCCCGAGCGCAGCACGGCCCGCAAGAGCGCGCCCCGCAAGACCACGGCGCGCCGTACCGAGCCGGCGCAGCAGGCCCCCGCCCCGGCGAAGAAGGCCCCGGCACCGCGCAGCGCGGCGAAGTCCGCTGCCGCCACCGAGGCCGCCGACCGGCGCCGCGGTGCGAGCGGCCGGGTCCGTCACGACGAGAAGATCACCGTCTACGTCAGCAGCGAAGAACTGCTCGCGCTGGAGCAGGCCCGGCTGACGCTGCGTGCCGAGCACGGGCTGGCGGTCGACCGGGGACGGATCGTGCGGGAGTCGGTGGCGCTGGTGATGGCCGACCTGGCCGCGCGCGGCGCCGACTCCGACCTGGTGCGTCGCCTCGAGACCGAGTGAGCCCGGAGGGCCAGTGAGCGTGGACACCGCTCAGGTGACGGCCCCCGGCCAGGCCAGCGGGGGCTTCACCGTCGTCCTGGACAACTTCGAGGGACCCTTCGACCTGCTCCTGCAGCTGATCGGCCGCCACAAGCTGGACGTCACCGAGGTGGCCCTGTCCCGAGTGACCGACGAGTTCATCGCCCACGTCAAGGCTGGAGGCGAGGTCTGGGACTTGGAACAGACCAGCTCCTTCCTGCTGGTGGCCGCCACCCTGTTGGACCTCAAGGCCGCCCGGCTGCTGCCCCAGGGGGAGGTGGCCGACGAGGAGGACCTGGCGCTGCTCGAGGCCCGTGACCTGCTCTTCGCCCGCCTGCTGCAGTACCGCGCCTTCAAGCTGGTCAGCGCCTCCTTCGCCGAACGGATGGCCGACCAGGCCCGTCGCTTCGCGCGCCCGGGCGGGCTGGAGCCGCGCTTCGCCGGCCTGCTGCCCGAGGTGCACATCGTCGCCGATCCTGAGCAGCTGGCCAGGATCGCCGCCCGGGCCCTGACGCCCGAGCGGCCGCCGGAGGTGAGCCTGGAGCACCTGCACGGCTCCACCGTGAGCGTGCGCGAGCAGGCCCAGCTGGTGGCCGACCGGCTGCGTCGTCAGGGCACCCTCACCTTCAGGGCCCTGACCGGGGACGCCGACCGGATCACCACGGTGGCGCGCTTCCTGGCGCTGCTGGAGCTCTACCGCAACCGGGCCATCGCCTTCGAACAGCTGACGCCGCTGGGGGAGCTCACGATCCGCTGGACCGGCGAGGCCGAGGGGGACGTGCAGGTCAGCGAGGAGTTCGACGGCCGCCCGGCGGCCAGCCAGGAGGAGGACGATGACTGAGCACCACACTGGCCAGCAGGCCCAGCCGGACGAGCAGGTCGAAGGAGGCCTGGAGGCCCTGCTGCTGATGGCCGAGGAGGCGATGAGCAGCCAGGCACTGGCCGAGGCGGTCCAGCAACCGGTCGAGGTGGTGGAGCGGGCCCTGGCCAGCCTGGTGGACTTCTACGACCGCACCGGGCGCGGCTTCGAGCTGCGACGCATCGGCGGCGGCTGGCGCTACTGGACGCGCGCCGAGCACGCCGAGCTGATCAGCGCCTGGGTCGTCTCGGGCCAGCAGAACAAGCTCTCCCAGGCCGCCCTGGAGACCCTGAGCGTGGTCGCCTACCTGCAGCCCATCAGCCGGGCAAGGATCTCCGCGGTGCGCGGCGTGAACGTCGACGGCGTGGTGCGCACCCTGCTCAACCGGGGATTGCTGGCCGAGAACCCGCCCACCGAGGGCGGGGGTGCGATCACCTTCACCACCACCGAGTACTTCCTGGAGAGGATGGGCCTGGCGGGGCTCGGCGAGCTGCCCCCGCTGGCTCCCCACCTGCCCGATGCGTCCGCCCTGGAGGCGGAGCTGTCACAATTGGCACAGACGGCCGAGCAGGAGGGCCCCGGGCAGGACGCCCAGGGCAGCACCGGCGGGCCGCAACAGCGCGGCGAGCCCGTCGCGGAACCAACGATGGATGAAGAGAGCCATGACCCAGAACGACGACCGTGAGGTCGACGAAATCCTGACCGACTCGACCCCCGAGCCCAGCCCGGCCCCGCAGTCCGAGGCCAGCACGGACGAGCCCGAGGCCAGCGAGCCGATCCGACTGCAGAAGGTGCTGGCCCAGGCCGGCGTCGCCTCGCGCCGTGCCGCCGAGGAGATGATCGACCGCGGACGCGTCGAGGTCAACGGCGAGATCGTGCGCGAGCAGGGCATGCGCGTCGACCCGCACACCGACACCATCCGCGTCGACGGCGCCCGCATCCCACCGCCGCGACGACACGTCTACCTGGTGCTCAACAAGCCGCGCGGCGTGGTCTCCACCATGGAGGACCCGGAGGGCCGTCCCACCTTGGGCGACATCCAGTTCGACAAGAAGAGCTGGCAGCAGCTGAGGCTCTTCCACGTCGGCCGCCTCGACACCGACACCGAGGGCCTGATCTTCCTCACCAATGACGGCGACTTCGCCCACCGCCTGGCCCACCCGAAGTACGCGGTCCCGAAGACCTACCTCGCCGAGGTGGAGGGCTTCATGGACAACAAGACGATCCGTCGCCTGGAGAAGGGCCTGCGCCTGGATGACGGCCCGGTGCGCCCCGACAGGGTCAAGCTCGTGATGCGCTCGGAGACCAAGAGCCTGGTGGAGGTGAGCCTGCACGAGGGACGCAACCGCATCGTGCGACGGATGATGGACACCATCGCCCACCCCGTGCGCAAGCTCAGCCGTACCGCCATCGGGCCGGTGCGCCTGGGGCAGCTCGGCATCGGCGAGGCCCGCGAACTGACCCGCGAGGAACTGGGCGCCCTGCTCGATCTGGTCAAGATGTGATGCGGCGCGTACGCGGCCTGGAGACCGAGTACGGGCTCCAGGTGCGCGTGCGCCCGCTGGAGGCCGCCAGTCCCCGGGACCCGTCCCCGGCGGGCTGGCGGCGGCTTTCTGCCGAGGAGGGCGCCCAGGCCCTCTTCGAGCCGGTGGTGGGCAGCAATGCCTCCACCAATGTCTTCCTGCGCAATGGCGGGCGGCTCTATCTCGACGTCGGCGCCCACCCCGAGTATGCGACGGCCGAGTGCTCCACCCTGGCCGAGCTGCTGGCCCAGGACCGCGCCGGCGACCTTGTGCTCGACCGCTTGGCCGCCCGCTGCCGGGAGCGCTTCGCCGAGAAGGGCTTCGAGGCCCGGACCAGCCTGTTCAAGAACAATGTGGACTCCCATGGCAACTCCTACGGCAGCCACGAGAACTTCCAGGTGGCCCGCACCGGAGAGCTCGCCGCCCTGGTGGAGGCACTGACCCCCTTCCTGGTCACCCGGCAGCTGCTGTGCGGCGCCGGCCACTGGCAGCGTGACCGGCAGGGCAAGGCCCGCTTCCTGCTCTCCCAGCGCGCCGAGCACATGTGGGACCCGTTGGGATCTGCCACGACCCGATCGCGGCCCATGGTCAACACCCGCGACGAACCACACGCCGATGCCGAGCGTTTTCGTCGCCTGCACGTGATCGTCGGAGATTCGACGATGCTGGAGACCACCACCCTGCTGCGCCTGGGATCGACCGAACTGGTGCTGCGCGCCGTGGAGCAGGGGGAGCGTTTCGAGTCGCTGGCGGTGGACGAGGCGGGTCGTCGCATCCGGGAGGTCGCCGCGGACCCGCGCGGTCGCGCCGTGGTGACCCCTACCGGCATGGTGGCCCTGGACGTGCAGCGCGCCTGCTGGGAGCGCACCGCCGACCTGGCCGACGACGACGAGCTGCGCGCCGCCCACCGGCTGTGGGGGCGAGTGCTGGATGCCATCGCCGATGACGCCCTGCACCGGGTGGAGGCGGAGGTGGACTGGGTGGCCAAGTGGCGGCTGCTGACGGCCCAGGCACGTCGTCACCGGATGGCCGAGGACGACCCCCGGTTGGCACAACTGGACCTGGCCTGGCATGACATCGTGGCGGGCCAGGGCCTGGCGCGGCTGGCGGAACAGCGCGGCCAGCTGGCGCGGTGGGACGGCAGCGATGACGCACTGGCCGCCGTCGACAGCCCGCCGCAGAGCACCCGCGCCCGGCTGCGCGGCGCCTTCGTCACCGCCGCCCAGCAGCATCGGCGGGAGTATTCCGTCGACTGGGTGCGGCTGGACTGCCACGACCTGGCCGACGGGCGCGTCGACCTGGACGATCCGCTGTGCAGCCAGGACTCCAGGGTCGACGAGCTGGTGCGCCGGATGGCCAGCGAGCCGCGCCGCAAGGAGTCGGGTGGCTTCGCGTCGCGCCGCGCCTGGACGCCCAGCAGCCTCGGGTAGTCTCGAATCCGTGCGTGACTCCAACCAGACCCCTTCCCTGCCCGCTCTCGGCACCCGGGCCCTGCGCCGTGCCGGCACCACCGTCCTGGCCCTGGGCCTGAGCGCCACGCTGGCCGCCTGCGGTGGCAGCGACGAGGCGGCGAAGAGCCCGACCCCCGCCGCCTCCGGGACACCCGCCGCCAACGCGACTCCCGCGGCGAGCGCCACCCCGGCATCGAGCGCCCCGGCCACTCCGAAGGTGAAGCCGACCGTCATCAAGGACCTCTCGGCGCTGACCGTGACCCCGACCGGGCCCGGCAAGGCGCCCTCGGTCAAGGCGAAGTGGCCGCTGGCCGTCGAGAAGACCCAGGTGAAGGTGCTCAGCCAGGGCGACGGACCCACCGTCGCCAAGGGCGGCCAGGTGGAGGTGCACTACCAGGGTGTCAATGCCCGCACCGGCAAGGTCTTCGACGAGTCCTTCAGCCGCGGCCAGACCGCCACCTTCTCCACCGCGCAGGTGGTCACCGGCTTCAAGAAGGCCCTGGAGGGCCAGAAGGTCGGCAGCAGGGTCCTGGTGATGATGACCGGCGCCGACGGCTACGACTCGACCGGCGGCAACCCGCAGGCCGGTATCGAGAAGGGCGACAACCTGGTCTTCGTGATCGACGTCGTCTCCACCCCCTTCACCAAGGCCACCGGCACCGCCGTCGAGGCCAAGGCGGGCCTGCCGACGGTCAAGGAGGATGCGAAGGGCGTCCCCAGCGTCACCGTGCCCAAGACCGCGGCACCGGCCAAGCTCGAGGTGCAGCCGCTCATCAAGGGCCCCGGCGCCCAGGTGAAGGCCAACGATGCGGTCATGGTGACCTACCGCGCCTACCTGTGGGACGGCGGCACGCTGGTGGCCGACGGCTACAAGGAGGGTCCGCAGACCGGCAAGCTCACCGACCTGATCCCGGCCTGGAAGAAGGGCCTGGTGAACCAGACCGTCGGCAGCCGAGTGCTGATCGTCTCCCCTCCGGCCGACGCCTACGGCAACCAGAAGGTGGAGAACATCCCGGCGAAGTCGACGATGGTCTACGTCATCGACATCCTGCACGCGATGGATGCCTCGCAGGCCGTCCAGTGATCCTCGCCTGAGGTTCCCGACCGAAGGCACGAGCGCGGGCCGCAAACCCAGTGGGTTGCGGCCCGTCGCCTCGTCCGTGGGGTGGCTCAGTCGACCACCCAGGGCTGCCAGACCAGGGGATTGTCCAGCTGGCCCGGTTCGAGGGCGGCCAGCACTCCCGGTGCGTCGTCGGCCTCGGGCAGGCCCGCGGAACGGCACAGTCGTCGTACCACCTCGGTGGGTCCGATGCCCTGGGCCTGCAGGTCTGACAGGCAGACGGCCCCGTCGCGCTTGGCCAGGCGCTGGCCGTCGGCATTGAGCGCGAGCGAGACGTGCACGTAGTGCGGCACGGGCAAGCCGAGCTGCTGGGCCAGCCAGGCCTGGCGGGGAGCGGAGTCGAGCAGGTCGTCGCCACGGGTCACCTGGGTGATTCCCTGCAGTCCGTCGTCGACCACCACGGCCAGGTTGTAGGCGGGGGTGCCGTCGGCGCGAAAGAGCACGAAGTCGTCCACCGGGCCGGTGTGGCGCCCGGCATGGGCGTCGTCGACGGTGAAGGCGTCCACGCCGCTGCGGACCCTGATGGCCGGCGCGCGGGTCAGTCGCAGCTCGGCACGCTCGGCGCTGGACAGCTGGGCGCAGGTGCCGGGGTAGGGGCGCCAGCTCGCCGCGCCCGGCCCGCCATTGGGTGCCTGGGAGGCCTCGGCGATCTCGCGGCGCGTGCAGAAGCACTCATAGGTCTCCAGCAGCTCGGCGTACTCGCGGTAGATCTCCAGCCGCTCGGACTGGCGCAGCACCGGACCGTCGTGGTCGATGCCTATCCGGGCGAGGTCGTCGAGCTGCTCCCGGGCCACCTGGGGTGCGGCGGCGACCCGTTGCTGGTCCAGGTCCTCGATGCGCAGCAGGAAATTGCGTTCCTCCGAGCGTGCCCACAGCCAGGCCAGCAGGGCAGTGCGCAGGTTGCCCAGGTGCAGGGAGCTCGTGGGCGACGGCGCGAAGCGTCCGGCGCCATGGGTGGGCGGCGCTGTGACTGGGTCGGTACCTGCTGCTGGGGTCATGGACCCATCCTGCCCCCTCGCCACCATCCCCCTTTCCCCACCGGGCCCCGGCGGCGCTGGTAGCCTCGACCCTGCCCCCCGGCGCCCCCAGCACCCCCGGCAGAAGGTCACCATGGCACCCCGCAAGAGCGAACGGATCGTCAACCTGACGATCTGTCTGCTGTCCGCCCGGCGCTTCCTGCCGAAGAGCCAGATCCGCGAGATCGTCGAGGGCTATGCAGGCCTCTCGGACGCCGCCTTCGAGCGCACCTTCGAACGGGACAAGGACGAATTGCGCGCCCTGGGCGTCCCGGTGGAGACCGGCCACAACGAACTGCTCTTCGACGATGAGGCCGGCTACCGGATCCGTCGTGACGACTTCGAGTTCCCGCCGGTCGACTTCACCCCCGACGAGGCCACCGCCCTGGGCGCGGCTGCCCGCGTCTGGCAGCAGGCGAGCGTGGCCGAGCAGACCGTCAGTGCCCTGGCCAAGCTGCGCGCCGCCGGTGTGGAGCCCGACACCCACCGGCTGGCCGCCCTGGCGCCGGCCGTCACCGCCGACGAGCCCGCCTTCGAGGCGATCTGGCGGGCGACGCTGCAGCGCCGGCGGGTCAGCTTCCGCTACCGCGGCGGCGACCAGGACCGCGTGATCGAGCCGTGGAGCGTGACCTGGCGCAAGGGCCGCTGGTATGTGCTGGGGCGTGACCTGGGCCGGGGCGAGCCGCGGATGTTCAAGATGAGCCGGATCACCAGCGAGGCCGTGCTGGGTGACCAGGCCGGCGCCTATCAGGTGCCCGAGGTGGACCTGGCCGAGCTGGCCCGTCGCCTGGAACCGGCCGGGCCCGGACGCACCGCCCTGGTGGCCGTGCGCGACGGCCACGCCCCGCTGCTGACGCGTCGTTCCCGGCCAGCCTCCACCTCGCTGGCCCTGCCGCAGGGCTTCAGCGCCTGGCGGGTGCCCTATGCCACCGGGCCCGAGTTGGTTGCCGAGGTCTGCGCCGCCGGGGCCCACGCGCTGGTGCTGGAACCCATTGCCTTGCGCGCCCAGGTGGTCGAGCAGCTGCAGGCCGTCGTCGACGCCAACCAGCCCCTGGCCGACCACGAGTATTCAGTCGAGCACCCGGAGGTGGGGCAATGAGCACCTCGGCAGACCAGGTGGCCCGCCTGCTGGCGATGGTTCCCTACCTCCAGGCCCACCCCGGAATTCCCGTGGCCAACGTCGCGCAGGCCTTCGAGGTGAGCCCGGCCCAGGTGATGAAGGACCTCAAGGTCCTGTGGATGTGCGGGCTGCCCGGCGGCCTGCCCGGCGACCTGATCGAGATCGACATGGATGCCGCCGCGGAGCAGGGCACCATCCACCTGACCAATGCCGACTACCTGAGCCGGCCGCTGCGCTTCACCCTCGACGAGGCGATGAGCCTGGTGGTGGCGCTGCGGGCCGTCGCCGAGGTGGCCAGTGGCAGCACCGCCGCGGCCGTCACCAGCGCCCTGGCGAAGCTGGAGGCCCTCGTCCAGGGTGATGCCGCGGGCCGGGTCGCCATCCGCGTGGCCAGCGGCGACGAGCAGGTGCGCGAGAGCCTGGCCAGCGCCATCGAGGACGGCCGCCGGGTCCGGCTGGTCTACGACGGGCTGGCGCGCGGCCTCACCTCCACCCCCGAGGTGGACCCGGTGCGCATCGACCTGCGCGATGGTGCTGCCTACCTGCAGGCTTGGAGCCTGGAACGTGAGGCCTGGCGCACCTACAAGCTGGACCGGATCGTGCGCGTGGAGGAGGTGGGGCAGCAGGCCGTCGACCACGGTCCGGCGCCGGAGCCCACCCAGGGGTGGTTCGACCCGGGCCAGCCCGAGGTGACCCTGGAGCTGGCGCCTGCCGCGCAGTGGATCGTGGAGTACCACCCGACCAGCCAGGTGCACCCCGGTGGAAATCATGGTGAACAGCTGGTGGCCACGCTTCCCGTCTCGGACCCCGCCTGGCTGCGCGGCCTGCTGCTGCGCCTGGGGGGCGACGCCCGGGTGCTGGAGCCCGCCGGCGCCGGCCAGGACGCGGCCCGTGAGGCGCGCGAGGCGCTGGCCCTCAACGAGCAGATCTTCGGCGCCTCCGTGCACGCCTGGGAACACCGGCAGCACACGACGGGGGTCGGCCAGGACGCGGGATCGGGGCAGGGGCTGTGAAGTGGCTGCTGTTGTGGACCGCGATCGGCCTGCTGCAGGTGGCGGTGCTGGCCGGGTGCGGTTGGGTGCTGTGGCGCAAGGGTCGCGCCCTGTACCAGGAGCTGCGCACCCAGGGGCGCACGCTCGGTGAGATGACCACGCTGTTGGGGGAGCTAGAGTTGCCCGCGGAACGTGCCGCCGCATCGCAGCGGTCCGATCGCACCTGATGTGGACGCGGACCTCCCGCGTCCGAACCCGAGGAGAACGAGACCATGCCTAATCTGGGCCCCACCGAGCTGCTGATCATCCTCGCCATCGCCATCCTGCTCTTCGGCGGCACCCGCCTGGCCGGCGTCGGCAAGGCGTCCGGACGCGCGATCCGCGAGTTCAAGGAGGAGACCTCCACGCTCAAGAAGGAGCAGCCCAAGCAGGTCGAGACCACGCGCGTCGAGTCGGCCGATGGCCGCGTCGTCGAGACCGAGAAGAAGTTCGAAGCCTGATCGTGGCGAAGTCCAGTGGCGCCACCGTCCGGCGGCGACGACGCGTGGACCTGTCCTGGATGAAGGCACCCCGGCCTGACGAGGACGGGTCGATGGCCCTGGTGGACCACCTCAAGGAGCTGCGCTACCGGGTGATCCTGTCGGCCATCGCCGTGGTCCTCGCGACGGCGATCTGCCTGATCTGGAGCGACCTGCTGTACCGACTGGTCTTTCGTCCCTACCGCTTGTCCATCGTCATGTACGAGGCGGCCCATCCGGGAGCCGACGTGAACCTGGTGGCCAGCGGGGTGTCGACGCCCTTCATGTTCACGCTGAAGACCGCCTTGTACGCAGGCCTGGTGGTGAGTTGCCCCGTGTGGCTCTACCAGCTGTGGGCCTTCATCGCGCCCGGACTGCTGGCCAAGGAGAAGAAGTACACCCTGGGCTTCCTGGCAACGGGAATCCCGCTCTTCCTCTCCGGTATTGCGCTGGGCTACTGGATCAGCCCCAAGGGCTTCGCGATGCTGCTGGGTTTCACGCCCGAAGGCGTGGTGAACCTGCAGGACATCAGCGACTTCCTGCACTTCCTGTCGGTGATGCTGCTGGTCTTCGGCGGTGCCTTCCTGCTGCCCGTGATCCTCGTGGCCCTCAACCTGGTGGGCGTGCTGAGGGCACGCACCCTCAGCAAGTACCGCGCGGTCGGCATCTTCCTGTGCTTCATCTTCGGCGCCGTCGCCACGCCCTCGCAGGACCCCTTCAGCATGTGCGCGCTGGCCGTCCCGATGGCCGTCATGTACATCATCAGCGAGGTCATCTGCCACGCCAATGACAAGCGCCGGGGCGTCAGCGACGAGCTCGTGCTCGCAGACTGAGGTGGGCACCGACGGTCCCACCTTCCACCTGGTGGTCAATCCGAGCGCGGGCCACGGCAGGGCCGCGAAGCTGCTGCCGCGCGTCCGGGAGCGGCTCGAGGCCGTTCCCGGCGCCGAGGTGGTGGTGCACAGCTCCACCAGCTATGCCCACGCCGAGGAGCTCTGCCGCACCAGTGCCGCCCGGGCACGGCGCGGTCGCGAGGGACGTGGGCGTGATGCGCTGGTGGTGATGGGTGGCGACGGGATGGCCCACCTGGGGCTCAATGCCTGTGCCGATGCCCGCGCCGAGGGCCTCGACGTGCCACTCGGGGTGGTGCCCGCCGGCACCGACAATGACTTCTGCCGTGGCGTGGGACTGGCCACCGAGAGCTTCTCGGCGGTGGAGGCGATCGTCGCCGGCCACACCCGCCGCATCGACCTGTCCGAGGTGACCGGCCAGCTGCGCGACGGCGCGGAGCACCGCTTCGTCGGCTCGGTGGTCTCCACCGGCTACGACGCGCGGGTGAACCTGGCCACCAACACCTTCCCGCACCCGATCGGACCGCTGGGCTCGCTGGCCTATGGCGCGATCGCGCTGGCGGAACTGGCCCGCTTCGCCCCGTTGGACTACCGGCTGTGGATCGACGGCCAGACCCGCGAGATCAGCTCGGTGCTGGTGGCGGTGGCCAATGCCGGGCACTTCGGGGGCGGCATGAAGGTCCTGCCCGACGCGCGGGTGGACGACGGCCTGCTCGACGTGGTGCTGGTGGGAAGCCTCACGCGGCGCGACGTGCTGCGATTGCTGCCGAAGCTCTACCGGGGAAGCCACGTGCACGAGGACGTGGTGGAGGTCATCCGAGCCCGCGAGGTGCGCATCGACGGTGCCAGCGTGGCGCGCGACGGCAGCCGCGGCACCATGTTCGCGATGGCCGACGGTGAGCTGCTGGGCGACGTGCCCATCACCATCACCTGCCGTCCCGGACTGCTGGACGTCTTCGCATCCGTCGGTTCCGTGCCTTCGCGGTGAATCCGGCGCTGCCGGATTTTGTCGGAGGCACCGGCTAGCCTCGAAGGTGATGAACACCTCACCAGACCACCGTCCCGACAATTCCGACGGCCGCGAGCCGGGCGATGCGTTGCCCGAGAGGCTCGTCGTGCCCGCCGACGCCTCCGAGCTGCTCGACGGGCCGCTGGCTCCCTTCGTCGTCGAGCCCGGCAGCCTGTTGGAGCAGTTCGCCTCCGGCTATGACTTCGCCCTGGACGACTACCAGCTGAAGGCCTGTGCCGAGGTGGAGGCCGGGGCCGGCGTCCTGGTGGCCGCCCCCACCGGCGCGGGCAAGACCGTGGTGGGGGAGTTCGCCGTCTTCTGCGCCCTGGCGACCGGGCGCAAGTGCTTCTACACCACCCCGATCAAGGCGCTGAGCAACCAGAAGTTCCACGACCTGGTCCGCCGCCACGGCGCCGACCGGGTGGGCCTGCTCACCGGTGACTCGTCGATCAACTCCGAGGCGCAGGTGGTGGTGATGACCACCGAGGTGCTGCGCAACATGATCTATGCCAACTCCCCAACGCTGGCCAACCTCGGCTACGTCGTGATGGACGAGGTGCACTACCTGGCCGACCGCTTCCGCGGCGCCGTCTGGGAGGAGGTCATCATCGGCCTCGCGCCCAGCGTGCAGCTGGTGAGCCTCTCGGCGACGGTCAGCAACACCGAGGAGTTCGGCGACTGGCTGGACGAGGTGCGCGGCGACGTCAAGGTGGTGATCTCCGAGCGCCGCCCGGTGCCGCTCTACCAGCACGTGATGGCCGGCAAGAAGGTGCACGACCTCTTCGAGGGCATCGCGCCCACCGCGGCGGAGCTGCCCGCCGATCGTGCCGCCAGGGTCAACCCCGAACTGCTCAAACTGGCGCGCAGCGAGGCAAAGCAGGTGCGCGACGACTCCCGCCGTCCCCGGGGACGCTCCGGCAAGGGCAAGAAGAATGCCGGCTACGGCTCGGGCCAGTACGGCGGCGCCGCCAAGGCCCACCTGGACCGCCGCCGCGACCGCGACGAGCGGCCCGCACCGCGCCTGACCCCCAGCCGCGCAGTGATGACCACCCAGCTGCAGCGGGCCCGGCTGCTGCCGGCGATCTGCTTCGTCTTCAGCCGCCAGGGCTGCGACGGGGCCGTGCGCCAACTGCTGGCCAGCGGGATCAACCTCACCACCAACCATGAGGCACGCCAGCTGCTGGCGATCGCCGAGCGCCACCTGCAGGGGATGGCGCCGGCGGACCTGCGCGCCCTGGACCACGACGTCTTCGTGGAGGCGCTCAGCCGCGGCATCGCCAGCCACCATGCCGGGTTGCTGCCCGCCTTCAAGGCCATCGTCGAGGAGGGCTTCGCCGCCGGTCTGGTCAAGATCGTCTTCGCCACCGAGACCCTGGCCCTGGGCATCAACATGCCGGCGCGCACCGTCGTGATCGAGAAGCTGGTCAAGTACAACGGCGAGAACCACGTCGACATCACGCCGGGGGAATACACCCAGCTCACCGGGCGTGCAGGCCGCCGCGGCATCGATGTCGAGGGCCACGCCGTGGTGCTGTGGCAGCCGGGCATGGACCCGCGCGCCGTCGCAGGCTTGGCCTCGCGACGCACCTACCCGCTGAAGAGTTCCTTCGCCCCCACCTACAACATGACCGTGAACTTGGTCGGCCGGGTGGGCCGCGAACGGGCACGCGGAATGCTGGAGCAGAGCTTCGCCCAGTTCCAGACCGACCGGTCCGTCGTCGGCCTGGCCCGCACCGCGGCGCGCAACCAGGGGCAGGTCGACGACTACCTGGCGGCAGCGCACTGCGACCGGGGCGACTTCGTCGAGTACGCCCAGCTGCGCGAGCAGGTCGGCCAGCTGGAGAACGAGCAGGCACGGCTGCGCAAGGCCGACCGCCGGGCCGAGGCGCTGCAGTCACTGCTGGTGCTGGAGGCCGGCGAGATCATCCACGTCCCCGGCGGGCGCCACCAGGGATGGGCCGTGGTGGTGGACCCGGGCCGCCGCGGCAACCGGGGCTCCGAGCCGCACCCCATGGTGCTCACCGAGGGCCGCGAGATGGTGCGCCTGACCCTCAACGACTTCCCCGTCCCCACCCAGGTGGTGGGCCGGATGCGGATCCCGCGCAAGTTCGACCCGCGCCAGGCCTCCGACCGGCGCAACCTGTTCGCCGGCTTCCGCGACAAGCTCGGGGTGCTCGACCCCCAGCCCACCCAGCTGCACGGGCCCCGCGCCGATGCCGAGATGACGGCGCGGATCAGCGAGCTGCGGCGCGAGCTCAAGCGCCACCCCTGCCACGAGTGCCCCGACCGGGAGAGCCATGCCCGCTTCGCCGAGCGCGCGATGCGCCTGGAGCGAGAGCGCGTCCAGGCACGCGAGCGGGCCGAGCGACGCTCCAACACCATCGCCCAGCGTTTCGACAAGCTGTGCCAGGTGCTGGAGTCGATGGGCTACCTGGGCAGCGAGGACGATGAGGTGACCGATGCCGGCCGGATGCTGGCCAGGCTCTACTCCGAGCTCGACCTGGTCACTGCCGAGTGCCTGCGCGACGGGGTCTTCGACGGCCTGGATGCGCCCCAGATGGCCGCGGTGCTCAGCTCGCTGGTCTTCGAGACCCGACGGGTCGTGCCGGGGCGGATGGCGCGGATGCCCGATGCCGCCAGCGAGCACGCCCAGCACCAGGTGCGCCAGACCTGGCGACGCGTCAGCCTGGTGGAGCGAGACTTCCGCCTGGAGCGAAGCAGCGAGCCCGACATCGGTTTTGCCGAGGCGGCCCATGCCTGGGCCGACGGCGCCACCTTGGCGCACTGCCTGTCGCTCAGCGGCCTACCAGCCGGTGACTTCGTGCGATGGATCCGTCAGGTGATCGACATGTGCGGCCAGGTGGCCGCCGCGGCAGGGCCCGGCGACGTGCGTCGCGTCTGCAGGGAGGCGGTCGGGGCCATGCGCCGCGGGGTGGTCGAGTTCGACCCGGACGAGGACTGAGCCCCTCGTGATGGGAGGCAAAGGGTCGATGCGCCACTAGGATTGCCGCGGACCTGAACCCCCTGCACGCAGACCCCTGTGCTGCGACCACGAAGACCCGAATGGAGAACGCCCATGGCCGGTGGCCTTGCAGCACTGCTCGACGACGTGGCGGCGATCGCCAAGCTGGCGGCGGCGTCCGTCGACGACGTCGGCGCCGCCGCCGGGAGGGCCAGTGTGAAGGCCGCCGGCGTGGTGGTCGACGACACCGCCGTCACCCCGCAGTACGTCGAGGGCGTGACGCCGGACCGCGAGCTGCCGATCATCGAGAAGATCGCGATCGGCTCCATTCGCAACAAGCTGGTCTTCATCCTGCCCGTCGCCATCCTGCTCAGCATCTACGCACCGTGGCTGCTGACCCCAATCCTGATGCTGGGCGGCACCTATCTGGCCTATGAGGGTGCCCACAAGATCTGGGGCATGCTCACCGGACACGGCCACGACGAGCCCCACTCCGACCCCGAGACCCCGGTTGTGCTCGGCGGCAAGGAGCAGGAGGACAAGATGGTCAAGGGCGCCATCACCACCGACTTCATCCTGTCCGCCGAGATCATGGTGATCTCGCTGAACGAGGTCGCCGACCAGCCGTTGATGACCCGCATCCTCAGCCTGGTCGCCGTCGCCCTGCTGATCACCGCCGTCGTCTATGGCGTGGTGGCACTGATCGTCAAGCTGGACGACATCGGCCTCAGGATGACCCAGAAGGGCGTCAAGGCGGGTGAACTGGTCGTGAAGTCGATGCCGGTCATCCTGTCGATTCTGTCCACCGTCGGCCTGGCTGCCATGCTCTGGGTGGGTGGCCACATCCTGATGGTGGGTGCCGACGAGCTGGGCCTGCACTGGCCCTACCAGTTCGTGCACCACCTGGAGCACCAGGTCTCCCACGCCGTCCCGCATGCGCTCTCCGGGACCCTGGGCTGGCTCACCAACACCCTCGGCTCGGCCATCATCGGCTTCCTGGTGGGCTCGGTCGTAGTCGGCATCCTGGCGCTGCTGCCCTTCGGCCACGGCAAGGGCCACGACGGCCACGACAGCCATGACGGCCATCCGGAGCCGCAGGCCGAGGGCGAGTGGCCCGGCGAGGGCACCCAGGACATCGTCGAGGGCGAGCCGGTCAAGGCCGAGGACCGTCCCCGGGACTGACCGTCCCCGGGACTGACCGTCCCCGAGACTGACCGGTCACGGCCGGCCGGCCGGTCTAGCCTTGGGCCATGAGCCTTGCCCTGCGCGTGATCCCCTGCCTCGACGTCCACGACGGACGCGTGGTCAAGGGCGTCAACTTCACCAACCTGCGTGATGCGGGCGATCCCGTCGAACTGGCCCGCGCCTACGGCGAGGCCGGGGCCGACGAGCTCGTCTTCCTCGACATCTCCGCCTCCAGCCAAGGTCGGGAGACCACCCGTGACATGGTCACCCGCTGCGCCGAGACCGTCTTCATCCCGCTGTGCGTGGGCGGGGGAGTGCGCAGCGTCGACGACGTGGACCGGCTTCTGCGCTGTGGTGCGGACAAAGTGGGCATCAACACCGGCGCGATCAGCCGTCCGGAGGCGATCGACGAGATCACCCGCCGCTTCGGCAACCAGGTGCTGGTGCTCTCGCTGGACGCGCGGCGCGACCCGTCCCAGCCATCGGGCTTCGGCGTGACCACCCATGGCGGGCGGCAGTCCGCCGGGCTGGATGCCATCGCCTGGGTGCGCGAGGCCGTCGAGCGCGGTGTCGGCGAGGTGCTGCTGAACTCGATGGACGCCGACGGCACCACCGACGGCTTCGACCTGGAGATGATCCGTGCGGTGCGCGAGGTGGTGGAGGTGCCGGTGATCGCCTCGGGCGGGGCGGGCACCGTCGAGCACTTCGTCGAGGCGGCCCGGGCCGGGGCCGACGCCCTGCTCGCGGCCAGCGTCTTCCACTATGGCACCCTGTCGGTGGCCGAGGTGAAGGCGGGCCTGCGCGAGGCCGGCTTCCCGGTCCGTTGACCCGCAGTCGCGGCGGTGGGCCTTCTGGCACCCCTACGATGGGAGCCATGGATTGCCTGTTCTGCAGCATCATCGCCGGTGACATCCCTTCGCGGAAGGTCTACGAGGACGAGGTCGCCTACGCCTTCCTCGACATCGAGCCCTGGCACCCCGGGCACACCCTGGTGGTGCCCAAGCGCCACGTCGACGACCTGACCGGGGACCCCACGGTGCTGACCGAGATCGCCCCGGCGATCAGCGCCGTCTCGCGCCTGCTGGTGGACCGCCTGGACGCCGACGGGCTGAACATGATCTCCAGCGCCGGTCCCGTGGCCGGGCAGGAGGTCTTCCACCTGCACGTCCACCTGGTGCCCCGCACCGACGACCATCCCGGCCTGCAGGAGCTCTTCCGCAAGCAGGTCATCGATGATCCGGACGAGGTCCTCGCTCGCATCGTGGGCTGATCAGTCCGTCTTTCGGGCAGTGCGAGGGCTCACCTGTCGATTGGCTGAACCGGCGACGACATTGGCCGGAATGAGGGGACGGCGGCCAGACCACGGTAGTTGAGTTCTGGATTGTGCGATGGGGGCACCAGCTCCGTCCGGGATCCAAGGACACCACCATGAATGCCACCCCTGCCAAGCTCGTCGGACTGCTCAGCATGCTCGCCGGCCTGGCCATGATCATCGCCGGAGCCCTCACCTGGGCCACCGTCACCAGCCAGCTCAAGGACGAGAACATCACCGTCCCCGCCGACGCGAGTTCCTTCGCCGGCAAGCAGGTGGCCGGTCCGTTCACCGCCTGCAGCCAGGCCGAGACCATCAAGAAGCACTCCCTGCACGGCTCCTTCCTGCGCGCCTCGCTGTTCACCTCCGTGGTGAGCTACGGCATCAGCGCCCTGGTGATGGGTCTCGGGCTGCTGTCGATGCTCGTCGGGTGGGCGCTGCGTCACCTGGCCAAGCTGGCCGCGGCCCGTATCGGTGATGTCGACGTGGTTCGTCGTGGCGCCACCGTGGCCCGCGCCTGAACCACACCGGTCCCGAACGAGCATCCACACCGAGGCGGTACCCCGGGGGGGTGCCGCCTCCGATGCATTCGCCCATCCTGGTGTCCGAAATATGGGATTTCCGTCTCAATCATTGACCGGAGGGTTGCAGGTTGCCCAGAATGGAGCCATGAAGCCGTTCATCCTCGTACTCACCGGGCGCTGAGACCACCGCGGTCTCGGCGCCACCCTCGTCTGCCCCGGCAGCGAGGGTTTTTTCGTGCACGGACAGGAACACGGGCCGTCAGGCTTCCGCCTGGCGGGACGCGCCACCGGCACGGCTCCCGGCACGGGATGATCAGGCAAGCACATCGACAGGAAGGCAGGGCCATGGCACCCGAGCACGGCACACCCCCGACCATGACAGGGGCGCAGGCCCTCGTCGCCTCCCTGGAGCGACTCGGCGTCGAGGTCGTCTTCGGCATTCCCGGCGGCGCCATCCTGCCGGCCTATGACCCGCTCTACGACTCCAGCGTGCGCCACATCCTGGTGCGCCACGAGCAGGGCGCCGGCCACGCCGCCGAGGGCTATGCCAGTGCCACCGGACGGGTCGGGGTGTGCATCGCCACCTCCGGCCCCGGCGCCACCAACCTGGTGACCCCCATCGCCGACGCCTACATGGACTCGGGGCCGATCGTGGCCATCACCGGCCAGGTGAACTCCACCTCCATCGGCACCGACGCCTTCCAGGAGGCCGACATCCGCGGCGTCACCATGCCGATCACCAAGCACAACTTCCTGGTCACCAAGGTCGAGGACATCCCGCGCGCGGTCAAGGAGGCCTTCCACATCGCCGAGACCGGCCGTCCCGGCCCCGTGCTCGTCGACATCGCCAAGGACGCCCTGACCAGTGAGGCACCCTTCGTCTGGCCGTCGGGCATCGAGCTGCCCGGCTACCGCCCCACCACCCGGCCCCACTCCCGCCAGGTGCGGGAGGCTGCCCGGATGATCGCGGACGCCAAGCGGCCCGTGCTCTACATCGGCGGCGGCGTGGTCAGGGCCCGCGCCTGGAAGCAGCTGGCCGAACTGGTGGAGGCCACCCGGATCCCCGTGGTCACCACCCTGATGGCCCGCGGCGCCTTCCCCGACGAGCACGAGCTGCACATGGGCATGCCCGGCATGCACGGCAGCGTCTCGGCGGTCGGCGCGATCCAGCAGTCCGACCTGCTGATCGCCGTCGGAACCCGCTTCGACGACCGCGTGACCGGCAAACTGGACACCTTCGCCCCGCACGCCAAGGTGATCCACGCCGACATCGACCCGGCCGAGGTGAGCAAGAACCGCCTCGCGGACCTGCCCGTCGTCGGCGATGCCCGCGCCTTCCTCAAGGAACTCACCGAGGCCATGCAGGACGTCCAGATGGGCGACCTGTCACCGTGGCATGCCACGCTGGCCTCGCTGAAGCGCCGCTACCCGCTGGGCTGGGAGGAGGAGACCGACGGCCGCCTCAGCCCCCAGTACGTGATCCAGCGCATCGGCGAGCTCAGCGGCCCCGACGCCATCTTCGCCACCGGCGTGGGCCAGCACCAGATGTGGTCGGCACACTTCCTGCCCCACCAGGAACCGCGCAAGTTCCTCACCTCCGGCGGCGCCGGCACCATGGGCTACTGCGTCCCCGCGGCCATGGGTGCCAAGGTGGGTGAGCCAGATGCCGTGGTCTGGGGCATCGACGGCGACGGCTGCTTCCAGATGACCAACCAGGAACTGGTCACCTGTGCGCTCAATGACATCCCGATCAAGATCGCGGTGATCAACAACAACGTGCTGGGCATGGTGCGCCAGTGGCAGACGCTGTTCTACGACCGGCGCTACTCCAACACCGATCTGAGCAGCGAGCGCATCCCCGACTTCCCCAAGCTGGCCGAGGCGATGGGCTGTGTCGGGCTGCGCGCCGAGACGCCCGAGGAGGTCGACGAGGTGATCAAGAAGGCGCTGGAGATCAACGACGGCCCCGTCGTGGTCGAGTTCGTGGTGCACAAGGACGCCATGGTCTGGCCCATGGTGGCTGCGGGCACGAGCAATGACGACATCAAGATCGCGCGAGACATGGCGCCCGACTGGGAAGAGGAAGTCCTGTGAGCACCCACACCCTCAGCGTGCTGGTCGAGGACGCCCCCGGCGTGCTGGCCCGCGCCGCCGCACTGTTCAGCCGCCGCGGCTTCAACATCGAGTCCCTGGCCGTCGGTCCCACCGAGAAGGAGCACCTGTCGCGCATGACGCTGGTGGCCCGGGTGGACGACGTCCTGGTGCTCGAGCAGCTGGTCAAGCAGCTCAACAAGCTGGTCGAGGTGATCAAGGTCGTCGAGCTGCCCGCCGGATCGGTGGAGCGCGAACTCCTGCTGGTCAAGGTGCGCTCTGAACCGGCCAACCGCAGCCAGATCATCGACACCGTCGCGCTCTTCCGTGGCAAGGCCGTCGACGTCGGCCCCGAGTCGATCACCATCGAGGCCACCGGCGGCAAGGAGAAGCTCGGCGCGCTGCTGGAGATGCTGCGTCCCTACGGCATCATCGAACTGGTGCAGTCCGGTCAGGTGGCCCTGGGCCGCGGCAGCCGGTCCATCTCCGACAAGTCCCGTCCCTCCGCCTGACACCGGTCCGCGGACCGTCACAGACCTGAACCCAACCAAGCACAAGGAGACCCCACCATGGCAAAGATGTTCTACGACGACGACGCCGACCTGTCGATCATCCAGGGGCGCAGCGTCGCCGTCATCGGCTACGGATCGCAGGGCCACGCCCACGCGCTGAGCCTGCGCGACTCCGGCGTCGACGTGCGCGTCGGCCTGCGCGAGGGCAGCTCCTCGCGCGAGAAGGCCGAGAGCGAGGGCCTGCGCGTGCTGGGCGTCGCCGAGGCCGTCGAGGAGGCCGACCTGATCGTGGTCCTGGCCCCCGACCAGGCCCAGCGCAAGCTCTACACCGAGGAGATCGAGCCCAACCTGGAGGAGGGCGACGCGCTCTTCTTCGCCCACGGCTTCAACATCCGCTACGGCTACATCACCCCGCCGGCCGGCGTCGACGTGTGCATGGTCGCCCCAAAGGGCCCCGGACACCTGGTGCGTCGTGAGTACGCCGACGGCCGTGGCGTGCCGGTGGTCGTCGCCGTCGAGAAGGACGAGTCGGGCCAGGCCTGGCCGCTGGCGCTGTCCTATGCCAAGGCGATCGGTGGCCTTCGTGCCGGTGGCATCGAGACCACTTTCACCGAGGAGACCGAGACCGACCTGTTCGGTGAGCAGGCCGTGCTCTGTGGCGGCATGAGCCACCTGGTGCAGGCGGGCTTCGAGACCCTCGTCGAGGCCGGCTACCAGCCCGAGGTCGCCTACTTCGAGTGCCTCCACGAGCTGAAGCTGATCGTCGACCTCATGATCGAGGGCGGCATCGCCAAGCAGCGCTGGAGCATCTCCGACACCGCCGAGTACGGCGACTACGTCTCCGGCCCGCGCGTGGTCGACGGCCAGGTGAAGGAGAACATGAAGGCGGTGCTGGCCGACATCCAGAACGGCGCCTTCGCCAAGCGCTTCATCGAGGACCAGGACGCCGGCGCGCCCGAGTTCAAGAAGATGCGTGAGGCCGAGCAGGCCCACCAGATCGAGGCCACCGGCAAGGAACTGCGCAAGATGTTCAGCTGGATCAAGCCGACCGACACCGACTACACCGAGGGCAAGGCCGACCGCTGACCCATGGCTCTTCGGGCCCCCTTCCTGCACGCGGGAAGGGGGCCCTTTCGCGTCCGGCTGACGAAAACAGACGAATCTGGGGCTTTGAACGTGCACAACAGGTTGGGGGGCAGGAATCCGTCTGTTTCGGGGGCCGATAGGGCATCGTGCCCGATGGCTAGGGTGGCGGGGTGGCACCAGAACTGAGCAGCAACATCACCGACACCGCCCTGATCTTCGAGGGTGGCGGCATGCGCGCCGCCTACACCTGTGCCGTGGTTCAGGAACTTCTCGCCCAGGAGATGTACTTCGACTTCGTCGCCGGCATCTCGGCGGGCTCGTCGAACAGCCTGAACTACGTGGCCCGTGACGCCGAACGCGCCCGGGCCAGCTTCGTCGACCTGGTGCTGGAGCCGGAGTTCGGCAGCTGGCGCACCTGGGTGCGGGGCAAGGGGGTTTTCAACTCCGAGTTCATCTACGAACAGACCGGCGAGGCCGGCCAGCCCCTCCCCTTGGACTGGGAGGCCTTCAAGGCCAACCCGATCACCATGAACGTGGGTGGGTTCAATGCCCGCACCGGCGAGTGTGTCTACTGGAACAAGGACGACGACATGCCGGACCTGCGGGCCATGGCCAAGCGCATCCGGGCCTCGTCCACCATGCCCGGACTGATGCCGATCATCCAGATCGACGGCGAACCCTGGTGTGACGGTGCACTGGGCCCCAATGGGGGCATCGCCCTGGACGCCGCCCAGGATGCGGGCTACGAGAAGTTCTTCGTCGTCCTCACCCGCCCGGCCGGCTACCGCAAGGCTCCGTCGCGCCTGCCGCACGCCTATGACGTGCTCTTTCGCCGCTACCCCCAGATCGCGCGGGGCCTTCTGGAGCGTGCCGAGAACTACAACCGGGTGCTCGACGAACTGGCCGAGCTGGAGGCCAGGGGCAGGGCCTACGTCTTCCGCCCCACCCACATGCAGATCGTCAACCAGGAGCGGCGCATCGACCGGCTGCGGGAGGCGCACCGGCTGGGCATGGCCCAGGCTCGTCGGGAGGTGCCGCGCTGGGAGGACTTCCTGGGGCGCTGACCGCGCGCTTCAGGTCCGGGTGGCGATCATGACCGTCAGGTCGGGGGCCAGCTGGCTCTCGGTGGAGGTGAAGCGCTCGTCGGTGAGCCACCCCTCCAGGAGCGGGTCGACGTGCACGCCGGGGACGTTGTCGCGGAAGGGGTCCTCCTCGAGATCGTCGATCAACACCAGCCCGCCGGTCTCGACCAGTTCGTGGGCCAGGTCACGGCTCAGTACCTGCGCCGTGGCGCGGTTCATGTAGAGCAGGGAGAAGGGAGCCCGACAGCGCAACTGCTCACAGTCGCCGTCGAGCACCTCGATGTCGCTGCCGAACAGGATCTCACGGGCCTGGGCGGCACGCCGGGGGTCTGACTCCACACAGACCACGCGCGTGGCCTCGCTGGCTCCGCTGCGCAACCAGGCCACCCCGGTGCTGCTGCCGGTGGAGACGCCTGCGACGGTGCCGGTGCGACTGGCCGCCAGGGTGGCCAGTAGACGACCGGTCTCGTTTCGGGTGGTGTGCAACCATCCTGTGCGCAGGCACTGGCTCAGCGCCTTGCTGACCAGGGGCGGGATCTCGGTTGCGGTGCTCACGGCGCCAGTCTCGCAGAGTCCATCAAGTGAAAGGGGTGGCTCGCCAAGTGAGATGGCCGGGTCCTCGGCGCTGCAACTCCGTGCGCGTCCCCTGAGACCTAGTCTGGTCCCGTGAGTGAGCCAATCCCCGCCCCGACGCGGTTGACCCTGCGTGGACGGCGCCTCAAGGCCGCGTCCTTGGCCCTGCTGCTCCTGCTGGTCGGCATGGCCAGTCTGCGCAGTTGTCGTGCCGACCCGGATGACCGGACGTCTCCGGCGGTCCCCTCGCCCAGCAGCACGCCTGCGTCGGCCAGCTCACGTCCGACCAGCAGCCCGTCGGCCTCGTCCGATGCCGCCGACGACGCCCCGGCCGGCACCGACGGCATCCGTCGCAGCGGCATCACCGGCAAGGGGACGTGGCGCAACTCGACGCTCACCGTCGAACCGCCCCGCAAGACCGTCGCAGTTCATGACTACGTGGTGCGGGCCGAGGATGGCAGCGGCATCGACGTCGACCAGGCCGCCCGCCAGGTGAGTTCCATCCTGAACGATCCCCGTGGCTGGCTGGGACACCAGGGGAACTCCTTCCGCCTGGTCACCGATCCGGCTCGTGCGAAGTTCACGATCTACCTGGCCACCCCGGGCACCGCGCAGAAGATGTGCCCCCTTGACATCCGGATGACCTGGAGCTGCCGGGCCGGCACCAAGGTGATCCTGAACACCGACCGCTGGCTCTACATGACGCCCACCTTCGACGACGTGGACGAGTACCGCGCCTACCAGGTGAACCATGAGGTGGGGCACTTCATCGGCAAGGGGCACCTGGGATGCCCCAAGGCCGGGGCCAATGCGCCGGTGATGATGCAGCAGAGCAAGGGGCTGGACGGGTGCCGGCCCAATGCCTGGCCCTCGCTCGACCCCAAGTGAGTTTCGCCTGTGCTGGGTTGCCACGCAGGATGCCCGGTCGCCGCACGGACCCCGGCTCGTCCTGCCCGGGTGCCGTGGCACAATGGCCCCAACGTGTTCCGGGGTCGGTGCAAGTCCGAACCGGCGGTGACAGTCCGCGACCCGATCGCAGCCAGCGATCGGCTGACCTGGTGCAATTCCAGGACCGACGGTGAAAGTCCGGATGGGAGGAAACACGTGGAGCAGCCAGGCGTCGTCGTCGGGCTGCCCAGGACGTGCGCGGCCAGTGGCCGGGCACGCCGGCGGCGCATCCGCTGATGCCCGCCCGCCCCGGTGCAGCGACAGTGTCGACCGACCGGGAGCAGATGATGCAGACCACAGCCGAGGCCACCGCCATGCAGCGTGCCCTCGAGCTCGCCCAGCACGGCCTCGAGGCCGATCCGAACCCCCGCGTCGGCTGCGTCATCCTCGATGCGCACGGCGACGTGGTCGGCGAGGGCTGGCACAAGGGAGCCGGCACCGCCCACGCCGAGGTGGTGGCGCTGGCAGCCGCAGGCGAGGCCGCCCGTGGGGGGACGGCAGTGGTCACGCTGGAACCGTGCAACCACACTGGCCGCACCGGCCCCTGCGTCCAAGCACTGCTCGCGGCCGATATCGCGGAGGTCGTCTACGCCCAGGCCGACCCGACGCCCGAGGCGAGTGGCGGGGCCGCCACCCTGGCTGCGGCAGGGGTGACGGTCCGCGGCGGGCTGCTCGCCGACGAGGCCCGGGCGGTCAATGCCACATGGACCTTCTCCCGTGGCGCCGGCCGTCCTTTCGTCACCTGGAAGTTCGCCGCCACCCTTGACGGTCGCAGCGCCGCCGCCGACGGCACCAGTCAGTGGATCACCGGCGAGCCGATGCGCCGGGCGATGAATGCCCGCCGGGCCCGGTGCGGGGCGATCGTCGTCGGCACCGGCACCGTGCTGGCCGACGACCCGCGCCTGACCGTCCGGGACGCCGCCGACCAGCCAGCCGGGCGCCAGCCGCTGCGTGTCGTGGTCGGTGACCGCCCGGTGCCCGCCTCCGCACGGGTTCGCGGCAACGACGGCCGCTTCCTCCAACTGCCCGGCAGCGACCCCCGCGCGACGCTGGAAAGCCTTGCCGCGCAGGGGATCCACCACCTCTGGCTGGAAGGCGGACCCACCCTGGCCGCCGCCTGGTGGCGTGCCGGCCTCGTCGACGAGGTGGTCTGCTGCCTGGCCCCGGCCCTGCTGGGCGCGGGACCGGCCGCCGTCGCCGACCTCGGCATCAGCACCATCGCCGACATCGACCGGCTGCGTCTGGTCGAGGCCGAGCACCACGGCGACGACCTCGCCCTCATCCTCAACCCGCTCAACACCACCAAGGAGAAGTGAATGTTCACCGGAATCGTCGAGGAGCTCGGCAGGGTCGAGTCCATCGAGCACGGCGCCGAATCGGCCGTGTTGCGCATCCGCGGCCCGCTGGTGGTCAGCGACGCCACCCCCGGCGCCTCGATCAGCTGCAATGGCGTCTGCCTGACCGTCGTCGAGCACGACGAGGCCACCTTCAGTGTCGACGTGATGGCCGAGAGCCTGCGCCGCTCCAGCCTGGGTGAACTCGTGGAGGGATCCCCGGTGAACCTGGAGCGCGCCATGGCCGCCAATGGCCGCTTCGGTGGCCACGTCGTGCAGGGACATGTCGACGGCACCGCCCGGCTGCTCCAGCGGACCCCCGGCGAGCGCTGGGAGGTGGTGCGCTTCGAGCTGTCCGCCGCCCTGGCGCGCTATGTGGTGGAGAAGGGGTCCATCACCGTCGACGGGGTCTCGCTGACCGTGAGCGCAGTCGGCGAGGGCTTCTTCGAGGTCTCGCTGATTCCCACCACGCTGGAGCTGACCACGCTGGGCAGCCGGCAGGTGGGCGACCTGGTGAACCTCGAGGTGGACGTGCTGGCCAAGTATGTCGAGAAGATGCTGGTGGCCGGCGTCGTGGCGGGAGAGCAGGCATGAACACCATCGAGGAGGCGCTGCAGGCGATGCGCGAGGGCCGGCCCGTGTTGGTGCTCGACGACGTCGACCGGGAGAACGAGGGCGACGTGATCGTCGCCGGCCAGACGCTCACCGACGCGTGGACCGCCTGGACGATCCGGCACAGCTCCGGCTACCTGTGCGCCCCGATGCCGGAGCAGTGGGCCGACCGGTTGGAGCTGCCGATGATGGTGCAGCAGAACCAGGACAGCCTGCGCACCGCCTACACCATCACCGTCGATGCCGCCGAGGGCACCACCACCGGCATCAGCGCCCACGACCGCGCCACCACGGTGCGGCTGCTGGCCGATCCAGACGCCACGCCCGCCGACTTCAACCGCCCCGGCCACGTGGTGCCGCTGCGGGCCCGCGACGGGGGAGTGCTGACCCGCCGCGGCCACACCGAGGCGACCGTCGACCTGTGCCGGCTGGCCGGGCTCTGCCCGGTCGGCGTGATTGGTGAGCTGGTGCATGACGACGGCACCATGATGCGCACCGACGCGGTGCTGGAGCTCGGCGCCCGCGAGGGCCTGCCCGTGGTCACCATCGCCGACCTGGCGGCCTGGCGCCAGCTGCACGACCGCGTGGAGGAGGTGGCCCGCACCGGGGTGCCCACCGAGGCCGGACGCTTCGAGACGATCGGCTTCCGCGACCTGGTCACCGGTGCCGAGCACCTCGCCATGGTCAGCCCCCATGGGCTGGGCGAGGCCAACCTGGTCCGGGTGCACTCGGAGTGCCTGACCGGCGACGCGCTGGGCTCGCTGCGCTGCGACTGCGGGCCACAGCTGCGCCGTGCGCAGCAGTTGCTGGCCGACGAACCCGGCGTGCTGGTCTACCTGCGCGGGCACGAGGGCCGCGGGGTGGGCCTGCTGAACAAGCTGCGCGCCTACCACCTGCAGGACGGCGGCGCCGACACCGTGGACGCCCAGACCGAGCTCGGGCTGCCCGTCGATGACCGGGAGTACGGGGCGGCGGCGGCCATCCTCAGCACCTTGGGCGTGCGCGGCATCACCTTGCTGAGCAACAATCCCGAGAAGCTCGACGCCCTGCGCCAGGCTGGCCTCGACGTGCTGGGGCTGCGCAGCGGAGCCACCGGCGTCAGCGCCGACAACCTCACCTACCTGAGGACCAAACGCGACCGGATGGGCCATGCGCTCCCGGCCGACCTGACCACCACCGACATCACCACCACGAACGGAGAACCCGCATGAGCGGCGCAGGAGCACCCAACATCACCGTCCAGGCCCCCGGGCTGAAGGTCGCGATCGTCGCGGCCAGCTGGCACACCACCGTCATGGACGGCCTGGTCGACGGCGCCCAGCGAGGTCTGGCCGAGGCCGGCGTCACCGATGTCACCCTGGTGCGGGTCCCCGGCACCTTCGAACTGGCCGGTGCCTGCTCGGCGCTGGCCGACCGCTTCGACGCACTGGTGGCGCTGGGCGTCGTGATCCGCGGCGGCACCCCGCACTTCGACTTCGTCTGCCAGGGGGCCACCGTAGGCCTCACCGAGGTGGCGGTGCGCACCGGCAAGCCGGTCGGCTTCGGCGTGCTCACCTGCGACGACGAACACCAGGCCCTGGACCGTGCCGGGCTTCCGGGTTCGGACGAGGACAAGGGCCACGAGGCCGCCACCGCCGCCGTCGCGACGGTGATGGCACTGCGCCAGGTTGGCTGACGGGGTACGCCTGAGTGGCGTGGGGCAACCTCGCCAGCGCCCGCGCACAGTGAAGGGCCCCCGAGAACACGCTGGAACGTGTGCTCGGGGGCCCTGTCGTGTACTCGGGGGCCCTCGCGTGTGCTCGGGGAGCGTCAGCCCCGGACGGCGGCGGCGATCGCGTCGCCGACCTCGCTGGTGGAGCGCTTCGCATCCCCCCGGCTGGCGATGTCGGCGGTGACGGCCGCCTCGATCCGACGGGCGTCCTCGCCACGGCCCAGGTGGTCGA
>NZ_JBHWOO010000272.1:0-16752 GCF_043424415.1 Luteococcus sp.
GCGCAGGCGGGTGCCCAGCGGCATCAGGAAGCTGACCACCTGCACCGGGAAGAAGGTGGCGGAGAAGACGAGGACCAGGGTCCGCACCAGGGCTGCCCCCCAGCCGAGCTGGCGCGGCGCATGCCCCTCGCCGACGGGCACGACGCGCAGGCCCATCAGCTTCTGGCCCAGGGTCGCGCCGAGGAACTTCCAGCACAGCAGCAGGTAGACGAACAGCACGGCGGCCCAGATCCCCTGCAGGGCCGAGGCGTGGTTCATGAACTCGGCATTGGTGACCATCACTGGATCGATGCTGGTGTTGCCAGCCCGGGCCTGGGCCATGACCTCGCCGAGGAGGGCCGTGTAGGAGGCCCAGAACTTGCGGGCGAAGTTCCAGCCCAGGGCCGTCGCCACCAGCGAGGTGAGGATCGAGTCAACGATGAAACCGATCGCGCGGCTGGGATAGCCGGCGAAGGGGACGCCGTCGGGCGTGCGATCCGGCCGGCCGGCCTGCTGCACGCCGCCCCACTGCGGCTGCGACGGGTACTGCTGCGGCTGGCCCGCGGGAGCGGCCGGGTCTGCCGGACGCGGCGCGAAGGGGTCCTGGCCCACGGGAACGCCCTGAAGGCCCTGCGCGCTCCACGGGTCCTGTCCCGGGGCGCCGGCGACGGGCGTGGCCGGGCGGGCGGGGCGGGTGTTGTGGGTCCACTGCTGCCCGTCCCAGTAGCGCTCGCGGGCGCCGTCGGCAGGGTCGGGGTACCAGTCCATCGGGGGTGTGCTCACCTCGCCAGTATCCCATGGCCGTTCAAGCAGCCGGCCGCCTCGTCAGCGTGCGGCCTCGTTGGCGACGGGTCCGATCCGCCAGCCGGCCAGGATGGCGATGCAGCAGCAGGCGGTGGTGGCCACGAAGAGCCAGCCGAAGGCGTGTGCCTCGGCGCCTTGTGGGTGCAGGGAACCGAAGACGGCGCCGGCCAGTCCGGTGATGATCGAGTTGCCGAGGCCCTCAGCGGTCTGCAGCGAGGACGTGTTGCGGCCCAGGCGCGCCGGACTCGACAGCGTCATCACGGCCAGGGAGGCGCTGGCCACGCCCAGGCCCATGCCGAATCCGGCGATGGTCCAGCCGATGGCGGCCAGCCACAGGCTTCCCGCGGGATGCCAGGCCTGGAAGGCGATCGTCGCCAGACCGAGCACGGTACAGGCAAGGCCCACCTGGATGATCTGGTCGCGTCGCAGCCGCAGCCAGGGGCGTGCCTGGACCCAGGACCCCACGGTCCAGCCCACCGAGCCGATGGTCAGCGCCAGGCCCGCCTGGAACAGGCTCATCCCGCGCCCCTCCACCAGGGACAGCGGCAGGAAGGCCTCGGTGGCGAAGAAGGCCCCGGACTGGCAGGCGCGGGTCCAGACCACGGCGGACAGTCCAGGGCTCATCCGCAGGAAGCCGTCGGGCATCAGTCGCGGGACCGAGACCAGCAGCAGGACGACGGCAACCAGGCCCGTCGCGGCACCCGACCAGCCGAGCCACTGCCCGGCCACCTGCAGGCCTGCCGCGGAGAGGGCCGCCAGGGCCGCTGCCCACAGCGGCACGGGCGAGGCATCCCCCTCGTCGGGCACGTGGCGGCGGGACAGTTCCAGCAGCGGTCGCGCCGCCAGGGCTGCCGCGGCCAGCAGCAGCGGCACCAGGGCCCAGAAGACCCAGTGCCAGCCCAGCCGGTGAGTGATGGCGGCCGCGACGGGTGGCCCGATGAAGGCGGGCATCACCCAGCACATGCTGAACCAGGTCATGATCGCCGCGCGGCGTTCCGCGTCGAAGGCGATGGCCACCACCACCATCAGGCACAGGTTCATGGCGCCGCCGCCGATGCCCTGCAGGAAGCGTGCGGTGACCAGAACCCCCATCGTGGGGGCGGCGCCGGCCAGCAGCAGGCCCGCCAGGAAGACCGTCGTGCCTCCCGCCAGCGGCAGCACCGGGCCGAAGCGGTCAGAGAGCCGCCCGGCCACCGCGGTGGACAGCACCATGCCCAGGACGAAGAGGGTGAAGGCCCAGGCGTAGAGGTCGACGCTGCCCAGCTCCCGCGCGGCCTGCGGCATGGCGGTGGCCACCGCAACCGACTCGAAGGCGACGCAGGCCACGCCGGCGAGCAGTCCCACCATGAGCGCCCGCCGCTGCCCGTCGTCGAGCAGCCGTGGCTCGTCCCGCGCAGCGGCCGTGCCCATCGCGTCGCCTCCCTCCACCGTCCGACACCTGAGGGGCCGAGGTTATCGTCTCGCGGCCAGCGAACAGCCCAGCCCTCGTCAGGGAGGGATCGGCTGCCTAGAATCGAAGCCATGAGTCAACAGCTGGCACCAGGTTCGCAGACGGTCATCGACGAGCGCACGCAGGACATGGAGGCTGGTGACCAGGAACGCTTCAGTCACTACGTGCCCAAGGCGAAGCTCACCGAGGCGATGGTGATGGGCACTCCGGTGGTCGCGCTGTGCGGCAAGGTCTGGGTGCCCAGCCGCAACCCGGAGAAGTTCCCCGTCTGCCCTGAGTGCAAGGAGGTCTGGGAGAGCTTCAACGACCCGGGCCGCAAGGACCCCGACGCCTGAGCCTCACCAGGCCGCCCCGGCTGGGCGGGGCGGCAGGGCGTGACCCTTGGGGTGGAGCACACAACTGGTGCCGCCGGTGCGCCCCCAAGCCGACTCGAACTGCGCTCGGTCATAGGTGCGCCGCACCAGCGCGTTGGAGGCTTTCATCTGTGAGGCCGGGTCGTTGACCAGCACATTGCCGCGAGCGTCGAAGCCCCGCAGCACCATGAGGTGTCCGTTGGTGCCGAAGCCGGCGCCGGTGAGCTGGCTGCTGGAGAAGCTGGTGGACACGATCAGCGGGATTCCGGCCTTGATGAACAGCTCGGCCTCGGTCAGGCTGCGCAGCCGCGTGACGAATCCGGCCAGGCCGCGGGCCGAGGCGTAGGCGACGTTGAAGGGCCAGTTGCCGGTGCCCTGGTAGGCGGCATCCCACACGCCGCGAACCACCTGCTCCACCTGCGGGTCGATGTGCGGCGTGGGACGCACCCAGGCCGTCTCGGCGCTGCTGGCGCCTGCGCCCCAGTGGTCCAGGACCATGGCGGTCGAGGTCGGGGAGCACCAGGCCTCTCCCCCGCCATTCCAGGCCGGGTAGTGACCGATGTGCATCATCTGGCTGTAGGCCGGCACGTCGAGCGCGAGGCCGCGCGCCACGCCCACCGGGCTGACCAGAGTGCTGGACTGCGCGGCGGTGGAGCCCACCACGGCCAGCTGGGAGATGATCGGCATGGCCGTCGTGCCGGCAGTGCGCAGCAGCTCGAGGCGCGCCTGGACATGCGTGAAGTGGGCGCTGGTGCGGGCTCGCAGGGTGTCAGTGGAGACAACGGCGAGGCTGTCGTACTGGCCGTTGACCGAGGTGCGGGCGGGGCTGGTGGCATTCGCGCTGGAGGAACCCCACAGGCCCACCACGAACCATTTGGTCCAGGTGCCCGCGGCGGTGCGGGCGCGCAGCTGGATGCGCACGGCGCTGCCGGGCTGGGTGCTGGCATTCCAGGAGCAGACCAGGTCGCGGGCGCTGATTCCCACTGCCGTGACCGGTCCGGTCCAGCTGGCGACCCCTTGAGTGAGAGTGCGACCGGCGTGCGGGTCACGGTAGGTGGTGCTACGGCGTGCTGCGCTGAGGTAGAGGCCCTGGCTGGAGACCCTGGTGCCGTCGTGGCTGCCCAGGCCCCAACCGGCGCCGGACCAGCGAACCAGACGGCCCTGGCGGGTGGTGGCGGCCTGGGCAGTGCCGGCGGCCGTGGTGAGGGAGGCGGCTGCCGTCGCGGGGGCGGCGGCGAGCAGGGTGCGTCGGGAAAGGTGCATGACGACCAGTTTTCATCACGATCGTCATAATCGAGAAATCGGTCAGCTGGTGGCTGCGAGGTGGCGCAACGCGAGCTCGTAGCCGGCCAGGCCGAAGCCTGCCAGCACCGCCTCGGCATGGGGGCTGACCACGCTGTGGCGACGGAACTCCTCACGGGCGTGCACATTGCTGATGTGCACCTCCACCACGCGAGGCACCTGCACCACGGCATCGGCCAGCGCGATCGAATAGTGGGTCCAGGCGGCAGGATTGAGCACCACCAACACGCCGGCATCGGCGGCCTCGTGCAGCCACTGGACCATCTCTCCCTCGAAGTCGGTCTGGCGCACCTCCACGTCCAGACCCAGGCTCTCCCCCACCACGACCAGACGTTCAGCCAGCTGCGCGTGGGTGGTGGAGCCGTAGACCTCGGGCTGGCGACGGCCCAGCCGGCCCAGGTTGACGCCGTTGAGGACCAGCACCCCGGTCAGTTCATCGCTCATCGGGACTCCTCCAGCCCCAACTGCAGGTACTGGGCGGCATAGCGGCCCTGCTGCAGCAGCTGGACATAGCGCTCGAAGACGGTCGACCCGTCGGCACCCGGGCCGTCACCACCGGAGTGGATGGTGCACACCCGCACCCCGTGCGACTCGGCCGAAGCCAGCAGGCGGCCTCGTTCGGCGCGCACCCGCTGGTCGGTGCTGCCGTCGTCGACGACGACCAGCACGCACGGCAGCTGATGACCCTCGTCGTCGAAGGGGTCCCGGAAGACATCGGCCGGCTGGCAGGCCTCGACCACCGGCAGCAGCGCATCGGCGTCGGCACTCAGGGCAGGGCGGCCGCTGGCATGGCGCAGCGCCTCCGCGATCCGCCGGGCAGCACGGGCGGCCAGCACGCTGCCGCCCCAGACCAGTGGCTGCGCATCGCCCAAGGCCAGCGCCAGCTCCTTGGCGGGGTTCTCGGCCAGGTTGCGGTGCGGTGAGCAGGCCTCCGCGACGCGGTCGGCGCAGGCGGCGATCCGCTCCGGGTCGACGCCAGGCCCCAGGCCCAGGTCGTGCAGCACGTCGAGCACCACCGCGACACTCGCCAGCGGGTCGTCGTCGACGGTGGGCACCAGCAGGGTGCTGCGGCCGGCGGCACGCTCGGCGATCGGCGAGCCAGGAGCGGCAGCCACCATGACGGCCGCACCACGGCGCACGGCCTCGGTGACGGCGCCGATGAGCCAGGCGTCGCTGCCGCCGCTGGCCAGCACCACCACCAGGTCGAGCGGTCCGACCCAGGCGGGAAGGCCCTCCAGCTGCCAGGCCACGAAGGGCACGGGGCAGACAGGCTCCAGCACGGCCCGCACCAGGCGGGCCTCCGCACCCAGCGCCAGGACACCACGCGGACGGTCCAGTCCCAGCTGCTGCGCGCCCGACGGGGCCGCAGCCCCGGCGAGCATGCGCACTCGGGCCCCCGCGCCGGCCAGCCGGCGCAACTGTTCATCAATGCCGTCCAGGGCCTCGGGGTCGTCGAGGCGTGAGTCGTCGAAGTCGATGGTCATCGGCCGGTGGTCCCCTCGCTCACGGTGCGACGGCTCACAGGGCGGAGGTCTTGCGGGCCTCGTCGACCAGCAGGACGGGGATCCCGTCGCGCACGGGGAAGGCCAGGCCGCAGGACCGGCTGGTGCACTGCAGCTCGTGGGTGTCGTAATCGACCGCGAACTTGCTGTGGCAGGCCGGGCAGGCCGCGATCTCCAGGAAGGTGGGCGAGAGCTCCATCTGGTCGGGCATTGGCTACTCCTCAAGCGGTGCCGGCCCACCGGTGCGGGCCGTGGAGCCCAGTCTAGGGTGCCCGGCCGGGCTCAGGCCGCCACCATGTGGTGCTCGCGCACGATCGAGCACAGGTCGTCGCGCACCGCCTCCATCACCGCCGGGTCGTCGGCCTCGACGGCCAGCCGCACCCACTGGCACTCCTCGTCCTGGGTGAGGCTGGCCCACCAGCTGCCGCGTCCGGTGACGATCCCGCGCAGCACCAGGCCCTCGCCGGGCTCACAGGACAGCACGTGGTGGCGGAAGCCGTGCTCCACCGCGCGCAGCGCCCCCGACGGGTCGGGTGAGGACAGGGTGAGCTCACCGGAGCAGCAGTGGCGTCCCACCGCCTCGGCCAGGCTCGACAGGGTCCTGCCCTGCTGCCCGACCAGGGCGACGGCCGCCAGGGCGGTCAGCAACCCAGAGCTGGCGCCGTAGAGGTCGCGCACGTGCCAGTGGCCGTCGTGCTCCAGGCCCAGGACGGCGTCGTGGATGGCCATGGTGCGCGAGACGTGGTGCTCGCCGACCGGGCACACGCGCAGGGTGCAGCCGAGTCCCAGAACCACCTCACTGACGTCATTGCCCATCAGGGTGTCCACCACCACGGGTCCACGGCGCCCGGCCAGCAGCACCGGGGCCAGCAGTGCGGCCACCGTCCCGGGACCCACCTGCTCGCCGCACTCGTCGAGCACGGCGCAGCGCGAGGCGTCGGCATCCAGCACGACGGCCAGGTCGGCTGCGTTGTCGAGCACGGCGCGGCGGGCCTGCTGCAGCCGGCCCGCCTCGAGGGCGCCGTTGTCGTGTTCGTCGAGGGGATGGTTCACCTGCACCAGGCGCAGCCCGGGCAGGCGCAGCAGGCCCGGGGCCAGGTGGGCTGCCACGCCATTGCCGGAGTCGAGCACGACGGTCAGCGGACGCAGCCGCCGCAGCCCCACCAGGCTGCGCAGGTGGGCGATGTAGTCGGCGCGGGTGTCGTCACTGCTGGTGGTGCCGTGGGTGGCCTTGCGGCCCTTGGCCATGATCCGCCCGCTCAGGGAGGCCACGTCGATGCGAGCCGCCTCGTTGATGATGCGCTGGCGCAGGGCCTGGTCCGGACGCACCGTCCCGAGGAACTGCAGGCCGTTGGAGCGGGCGCCGACCGAACCGAGGCCGATGTGCACCCCGGGCACCTCGAGCACGCCCGCGGTGTAGGAGGTCTGGTCGAGGCTGGTCAGCCCCAGGTCGACGATGTCGGCGCCGCGGCTGGCGGCCCCACGCACGAAGGCGGCGGCAAGTTCACGGCCCTGCGTACGAAGGTCGTGGCCCACGACGATGGTCGTGCCCTGGAGTTCGCACAGGGCGACGTAGGCGGCGCCGAGCACCCGGGCACCGTAGAGGTCCCACTGGGGGTCCATCCCCCCGATCCGGCCCCTGATTCCCCGGGCTGAACCCATGTGTCGACTGATCATGTCCATTCCCCGATTGACTGTCGGGGACAATCTAGCCGCAAGCTCAGCCGGGCTGCTCGCCCTCCTGCACCACCCGCAGGCGCCGGCGTTCGGCCAGCACCACCACCTCGGCGCTCGATTCCAGCCCTGGTTGAGGCGTGGCAGCCACTTCCTCGGGCAGCAGGCCCACCTCGCGCACGGCGTCGGCCAAGGCCAGTAGATCGTCAGGCTCGGGCTCCCCGGCCATCGGCGCCTCCGGTGCGACGCCCGGGTCGAGCCGAGGGCTGCGCACGACCGTCCAGCCACGCGGCACCGACAGGTGCTCGCAGTGCAGCCGGCACAGGTGGTAGCTGCCGGGGACGTGGTCGTCCGCCAAGGGTCCGAGCACGGCCGCGGAGTCGGCATAGACATAGGTGAGGGTGGCGACGGCCCACTCGCGACACCCCGTCCGGGTACACAATCTCTGCTCCACCGGGCGAGGCTATCGCACGGCGCCGCGGCCCCAGGCACGCCAACAGCCCGACGGGCCGCGACTACAGTGGCGCCATGCCTCGTCGACGTGACCGCCACGACCGTGGATTCCGCGGCCCGATCGCTATGCCCAATGCGCTCACCGGCCGCCAGGTGCCGCTGCGGCGGGCGGCGAGCCGTCAGGAGGTCTTCACCGACGCCGTCACCGATGCCATCGCGCGCATCGCGAAGAGCTATCCGGGCGGCCTGGACAGCGTGGACGTGGGCGTCGAGGAAGTGCCGTACCTGGCAACCATGTGGACGGGCGACCAGGTGCCGTTGGCCGTGGCCGTGGAGGCCACCAGCCAGCGGCCGGCGCAGATCGTCATCTACCGGCGCCCGCTGGAGCACCGGGCGGTCTCGCGCAGCGACCTGCGCGACCTGGTGCACCGCACCCTGGTGGAGCAGCTGGCCGCCCTGACAGCACAAGAGGTGCGAGACATCGACCCGAGCCTCGACGAGGACTGGTGAACAGGCCTGCGACCCTGGTCAGCGCAGCGACGGGTCGCGGCTGAGACCGCCCCCGGAGTGGGACGTGCTGCTGGCCACGGCTGGCTGCACTGCCAGACCGCCCCGGTCGAGCACCAGCGCCGCGCCCACCGGGCCGGTCGAGGACACCTCGAGGCGGCCCTGCTTCGGGACCTCGACGGTGACCGCCTGGCCGGGGCCCACCGCGAGCTCCTGGCCCAGCGCACCGACCAGCGTGACCTTCGCCTCGGCGCCCTCGGTATTGGTGAGCACCAGCGTCGACGGCCCGGGCACCTGCAGCTGCTGGGCCGTCGCGGGTTGGCTGCCGGCGCCGAAGGCAAAGTCCTTGCCCTTGCGCGAGGATGAGCCCACCGCCAGCGGGTCCTCGGAGCGCACCTCGAGCGCGCCGGGCTCCCCGGCGAAGGAGGAGCTGACGTCGAGGGCGAGCACCTGGTGCGGCTCGACGGTGACCTCGCCGGCCCCGGCCGGGGCGAAGCTGCCCTGGCTGCCGTGGGCGAGGACAGTGGCGGTGGCCCGCTGGTCGCCGGGATTGGCGACGAGCAGGGTGTGGCCCTCGGCGGCGGGCAGGGCGGGCAGTACCGAATGGGTCGAGGCGCCGGTCGACGGCGCGAGGTCGGCGCCGTGCGGGCGCTTGCCAGTGGTGGTGACCACGCTGCCCCACGCGGCGACGCGTCCGGAGCTGGCCCTCACCTGGACGGCGACAGCCTGGCCGGTGGGCACCTGCACCATCAGCGGCACCTCCCGGCTACCGCCGGCAGGCACGGTGATCGACGAGGTCCCGGCGGCCGTCAAGGGCCCCTTCGCCCCCGACAGCACGAGGTCCACGACGGCCGGCACCCGGTCCGGGTTGGCCAGCACCAGACGGGAGTCGGCGGCGTCGGGCAGCAGCACCGTCTGTTCCTGGGCGGGCAGCTGGCAGGCGGACTGGGTGAGGGTGCCGGCCGGGGTGCTCTGGGGCGTGGGCGGGCAGACCGGCTGCTGTGCGGTGGCCGTGCCGTCCAAGCGCGCCGGGGTGGGGACTGGGGTGGGCAGCCGCCAGCCGCCGGCTGCCGCGACCGCCGTCGCCAGGGCCAGCGCCACCGGCGCAACCACCTGTGCGGTCCTCATCGGGCCTCCAGTCCTCGGCGGGGGCTCTGGGTGCGGGTGCGTCCGGGCAGTGCCAGCACGGCCAGGGCGGCCAGCACCAGCCCCTGCGGCACGAGCGGCCACCAGTGCACGGGGCCGCGCCACTCGTCGGTGCGGGTGACCAGGCCGGTGACGGTCCAAGTGGTGGCATCACCGCCGGCCTGGGCCGGGCCGAGGCCCTGGGAATTGGAGATGGCAGCCACCTGGGCGTCGTCGGCGCCGCGGAGCCACAGGTGGCCGATGGCCAACCGGTGGGCGCGCTGGCCCAGGTCGTCGCTGGTGCGCCCCAGGGCCACATCGGTGACCAGTGAGTCGAGGTCGGCCTTGCGCACCGCCGGGACGGTCGTGTGCTCGGAGCTGCCCCAGACGGGCAGGTCACGGGCGCTCAGGTTCCAGGTGACGCTGCCGTCGCCGTGGCGCTCCACGAGCAGGGCTCGGGTGGCCCGCTCGGAGCCCTGCACCGACTGGACCCGGGCCGGCAGCACGCTGCCCTGACGCTCGAGGCCGGGCCGGGTCGCGCTCACCCACCAGCTGAGCCCCAGCACAGCCGCCAGGGCCAGCATGCCGAGCAGTGCGGGCAGGTGGTGGGCCTGCGAGGCCAGCACCAGCAGGCAGCACAGGGCCGCCAGCAGGAAGGGCTCGGGGTCGGCCACCACCGGCTCGTCGGCCAGCGTGAACGGGATGCGGGTGAGGGCGACACCGGCGCCGACCAGCAGCGGCACTGCGATCGCCACCAGGATCACAGGACGGGCGCCGCCACGGCCCAGGGCGGCGGCGAGACCGAGGCAGGCGGCACAGAGGATCAGCAGCGCGGCGGGCAGGCCCAGCCACCAGACGGCCAGGTGGTCGAGGGTGTCCACGCGCAGCAGCGGATCGCTGCCGGTGAACAGCCGGACCGGCTCCTGCCACAGCGCGGGCAGCCAGGGCAGGTGCACCAGCAGCGGCGCCAGTAGCAGCACCAGCGGGGCGGGGCGGCGGGAGCAGGCGGCCGCCAGGATCCCGGCCAGGAACGCCACAAGCCAGGACGACGGGCTGGCTCCGAAGGCCACGGTGGCGACCAGCGCCAGCAGCGCACCGGCGCGCCAGGCTTCGGCCGAAGCGCCGGCCGAGCGGGTCCACGCCAGCAGCGCCACACCGGCCAGCGGCACCAGGACGCCCAGCATCAGGCCGGATGCGCGTCCGGTCTGGGCGAGCCCGAGCAGGGCGATAGCGCCGGTCCAGGCGCCGGCCAGCACCAGCCAGACCTGTCGCGGCGCGCGGGGTGCCAGGCGCCGCCACAGCGGTAGCGAGGAAGCGGCCGCCACCGGCAGCGCGAAGACTTGTGAGAGCAGCAGGAAGAACCCGGGGCGGCCCAGCGCGAGGGTGGAGCCGAGGGCGCCCAGACCAAGCCAGCCGGCCGACTGCACCCCGTGGCCACCGTCGGGAACGGACAAGAAGGCCGCCCAGGCGCCGGAGAGGCTGGCGGGGGCGGGGGCGAGCGCCGGTGCGGCCAAGGTTCCCAGCCCGAAGGCTCGCCGTCCGGCCACCAGCGCGAGCAGGGTCAGCACGGCCAGGCCCAGCCGCAGCACCGGGATCCGCGCGGGACCTCGCGGGGTCTCGTCAGCGGTCAGTTCGTCGATGCTGGGGGCGTCGGGCTCGTCCTCGGGACGGCGCAGGTCACCGATCCAGCCTGCGGCGCGGTCCACGCGACGCCGCAACATCTGGCCGCGGCTGGGCAGCAGCGTGGGATCGGTGAGGGTGCCGGCGGAGTGCACCCGCTGGTGGAGGCCCACCGTGGCGGCCCGCGTGCTCCACAAGTCCCTGCCGGCGGCCAGCTGGGTACGGGCGGCAGAGGGGTCCTTGGCCAACAGGTGGCCCAGGGCGGCGAACAGGCCGGACAGGACCAGCCCCAGCGTGGCCAGCAACGGGCTTCGGCGGTGGGCGGCCGCCAGCCGTAGGCCCAGCAGCGTGTCGGTGAGTTCTGGACGATCGGTCAACGTGCCCTGGCGCAGGCCGCGTCGTCCGGCCTGGCGGTGGTGCAGGGCCGCCTGCGGGCAGGTGCGCACGTCCAGGCCGGCGGCATTGGCGCGCCAGCCCAGGTCGAGCCCGTCACGGAAGAGTGGCAGTTCCGGGCTGGTACCGCCCAGGCGTCGCCAGGCGCTGCGCCGCACCAACAGCCCGGCGGTCGAGGCGCCGAGCACCGGGCGCGACGCCTTGTGGCCCTGGTCGTACTCCCCCGGCTCGACGTCCAACACACGCTGACCTTCGGGGCCAATGCTCTGGCCGATCTCCTGGATCTGGTCGGGATGGTTGCGCCGGCGCGGCTCGAGGAGCTTGGGCACGACGATGTCCGCCTCCTCGGCGCGCAGCAACTGCAGCACGTCGGGCGTAGGCTCGAGGTCGTCGTGCAGCAGCCACAACCAGGTCAGGTCCTCATCCAGTTCGGCTTCGGCGAGCGCGACGCAGGCGCCGAAGCCCACGTCTGCCGGAGCCTGGTGCAGCTGGTGCACCAAGCCGTCCTGGCGGGCCTGTTCCAGCAGCGCGGCGGAGCCGTCGGTGCTGGAGGCGTCGACCGCCAGCAGGTGCGGCCGTGGCTCGAGCTGGGCGAGGGACGCGAGGGTGCGACCCAGCCACGGCTCGGCATTGTGGACCACCAGGACCGCGGCCACGTCGTGGATGTCAACCTTTCGGGGATCGGTTGTATCCCCGACGTGCGCCCAGCGCCAGTCGTCCTCGATAGAGGTCACGGGATCAGGCGCGATGCTTCAGCTTGCGGCGCTCACGCTCACTGAGGCCACCCCAGATACCGAAGCGCTCGTCGTGCGCCAGCGCATACTCGAGGCACTGCGACTTGACCTCACAGGTCTGGCAGACCTTCTTGGCCTCGCGGGTTGAACCGCCCTTCTCGGGGAAGAAGGCCTCCGGGTCGGTCTGGGCGCACAGGGCGCGTTCCTGCCAGCCCAGCACCCCCTCTTCGACCCCCGGAAGCACCATGAACAGCTCAGTCATTGGCCTCTCAGTCCTCTCAGCCGTCCTGCACCAGAAAAAAGTGAAGGGGGACGGCACGAGCCGCCCCCCGAAAGATCAAAAAGGGCACGCACAGGACCCACGCATCCCCCTCGGCGCAATTACACGGCTGTGCTTGCCTTCCCGTCAAGTCGGCGTGGAAAATTGACAAGTGCACGGGATGCACTCCCGATCGCCGGGCGCCTTGTGCTCATTCCTCACGAGGAAGCGGCGACCAGCTGACGGCGCCCTGCCCGATCGGCGTGCCCCCTTGTGCATCCTGCGTTGGCGGCGCTATGGCGTGCCCGGCGGCACGCTGGCCGGCGGTGGGCCAGGGACCAGCGGCGGAGGGCGCCTCCAGTTCGGCGGGGCCATCCGGGCGTGCCGGCTGCCACCCAGACGAGCTCTCGCCCGGATGCCCCCAAGTGCTGGCGGCAGCACCGCTGGCGGCATCGCCTGCACGGGTCCACACCGCGCCTGCGGCTTGGTCAGCCTTCCAGCTGGCCGCCCGCGACTCCGTCTCCGGTTCCACCTCCACCACCCTCGGACGCTCGACTGCCACAGGGGTCCGCTTCTCCCGAGAGCCCCGCAGGGTGCGCACGAGCAGGACCGCGGCGGCAGCCTTCAGGGCAATCTCCAACAAGCCGCCAAGCAGCTCCAGGGCGATGACGAAGGTCCCCCCGGGGGCGCCGGGAAGTCCGAGGACCAGGAAGACCGCCTCGAAGAGGACGGCCAGACCGACAACCACCGCCGCCCCCCGCACCAGCCGGGACGCTCGTGGCGTAGATGGGGTGATGGCGAGGCAGGCTGTGGCGATCAGCGAGACCAGCAGCACCATCACCATGCTGAGCGAGCTGCCCCCCACGTCGCGGGAGGCGGCCGCCACGCCGCCACCTTGAGCCACCAGGTAGCCCCATCGCACCAGGGACATCAGCACGTAGATCGCGCTGACGACCAGCACCAGCAGGGCGGCGGGTTCGCGCAATCGCTTCACAGTCTCGGCCATGCGCCAAGCCTAGAGCGTCGTGGCGGCCTTGACGGTCAGTACGCCATGGGACTCCTCCCGAGAGCTCACCTGGCTCGGTGTTGGCTCCGCCCGCGCCCTTGAGCTCTTGGCGAAACAGACCCACCCCCTTGGTTTTTGTACTGAGCAATGCAAAAGGGAAGGTGTTCAAGAGTTTCGCACCGATCCCCGGGCTGGCATGCCGCCGGCAGCCGGACATGGTGTCGGAACCAGACCCGCACGGGCCCACCCGGGGATCGCATGACCCGAGGAGGACCGTGGGCACTCAAAAGGATCGCACCCAGACACTGCAGGAGCTGCGCCGGCGCATCGAGAACGACCTGCGGGACCTGCCGATGATGGCAAAGATCGCCCTGGAGAATGCCTTCGAGGAGAACGAGGCGGACGACTCCCCCGCTGTGACCAGCGCGGGACGCGTCGGTCATCACAGCAAGGAAAGGTCTCGGAGCTGACGGCGATGGCCGACCTGAAGCCGGGTGTAGCCGACCACCTGCGTCGCATCCTGGAGCTGATCGGGGGCAAGATGGCGGGCGCCCGAAAGGTGGGCACAGTCCACGACATGCGTTTCGTCATCTTCGACGACGACCGCAAGATCCTGTTCTGCACTGCCTACGACGGCGACTGGGACACCTACATCGAGGACTTCGCGACGAAGATCCCCACCTGATGGACCTGCTGTTCGCCAATGTCGAGGGCTGGCCGGGCATCGCCGTCCCGTCGGTGGAGGACTTCATCGCCAGCCACCAGCTCACCGCAGACGGCTGGTACGTGGACGCACCGAACCTCACCGTCGTCGACACCCGTCGAATCCAGCGCGACCAGGCACTCCTCGAGGAGTTCATGGACGACTACTCCCGCCGTTTCACCAACAGTCCGCAGGACATGAGCGAGCAGGAGCTGCGTGACAGCCAGGAACTGCTGCAGGGCTTCCTCCAGAAGATCGGCTCGGATGGAAGTGGTGTTGCCTGATGTCCTTGATCGAGAAGTTCGTCGGTCGCTGGGAGCGCGACCACGCCGAGTTGGAGCTGGACGACATCCAGGCCACGGTGCTGCGCGAGCGGCCCGAACCGTACTACGGCACGCACGTCATCCTGCACTTCGACGATCGCGGGGCGGGCCGCGAGTTCCTGCGCAGGATCACGCCACACGTGCGCTCGGCGGCCGAGTGGTGGCAGGGCGAGGTGCCGTGGATCGGCATCGGGCTCAGCCACGCCGGCCTGCAGAGGTTGGGGGGTGCCCCGGAATTCGCTGGACAGCTTCCCGGACAGTTCCCGCGCCGGCATGGCCGGGCGTGCCGAGCAGCTGGTCGACGTGGGGCCCAATGCCCCCGACCAGTGGGAGCGCGTCTTCCGTGAGGAGGACATCCACGCAGCCGTCACGGTCTTCTCGGCGACCCGCGAGCAGTAGGAACGCACACTGACCACCGCAGAGGAGCAGCTGGAGGGCCTTGACGGCGTGCGCGTGCTGGGACGTGATGACTTCGGAGCCCAGCCGAACAGCCGCAACTCCCTCGGGTGCAAGGACATGGTCAGCAATCCGGTCGTGGCAGGCAGCGGGGTCAAAGCCCTGCCCGGTCAGGGCCCGGCCATCAAGCCCGGCGAGTTCGTCCTTGGCCACCCCGGGAGTCCGGCACGCCGTTGCAGATGCCCAGCCCGGAGATCCTCGGGCGCAACGGAACATTTGCTGCTCTGCGCAGGTACCACACCAATGCCGGCAGCTCCAACGACTTCCTGCGTGCGAATGCCACCGACGAGCAGCGACGCGAGCTGCTGGCCGCCAAGATGGTGGGCCGCTGGCGCTCTGGTGCCCCACTGGACCTGAGGCCAGAGCACGACGATCCGCAGCTGGGTGGTGACGCCCAGCGCAACAACGACTTCGACTACTCCGACGATCCCGAGGGACTGCGCACCCCCCTCGGCTCGCACACCCGGCGGATGAACCCACGCACGACGGACATGGAGATCATGACTGACGTCAACGTGCACCGGATCATCCGACGGGCCACCGCCTACGGCCCGGCCTACGACCCTGCGGGCACCTGTCCGCGGGAGGACGAGGTGGAGCGGGGGCTCTACTTCATCTTCGTCAGCGCCAAGGCGATGGAGACCTTCGAGTTCCTGCAGAAGGAGTGGATCAACACGGGCCACTTCATGGGCCTGGGCAAGGAGCGCGACCCGCTCGTCGGGGTGCAGGAGCCAGACCTCACCTTCACGGTGCCCCACCACCCGGTCCGCCAGCGCCATGCCGGCATGGACACCTTCAACGTCCTGCGGGGCGGGGAGTACTTCTTCCTGCCCAGCCTGAGCGCCCTGCGCTGGATCGCCGAGCTGCCCTGACGGGCACCCGCTCGTGCGTCACGAGCAAGCACAACCACGACATGAGAACCACACCACGAGAACCAACGAACCACGACGAGGAGTGACATGCTGCCAACCAACCCGGACTACGTCCGCTACAGCCCCGATGTCGAGGTGGGACAGCCCGACGAGACGGAGAAGACCGAGCAGGTCGTCAAGATCATGCTCGAGGCCAACCGCAAGAATTGTGATCGCCACCGTCATGCGATCCGTGATGCGCACGCCAAGAACCACGGCGTGGTGGTCGGCGAACTTCAGGTCCACCCCGACCTGCCACCGCACCTTGCCCAAGGTCTGTTCGCGACGCCCGCGAGCCATCCGGTCGTGATCCGTTTCTCCAGCGCCCCCGGTGACATCGGTGACGACAAGGTGCCAACCCCTCGCGGCATGGCCGTCACGGTGGTGGGGTTGAGGGTCGCAAGCTGTTGCCGGGGCATGAGAACGAGCTGACGCAGGACTTCCTGATGGTGAGCCTGCCCACCCTCGCCTTCGTGGACGTGTCGAAGTACCTGGACAGGCAGCAGCTGCTGGCTCGTCAGGCCGACACCCCCGACCTGGTCAAGCAGATTGGTGCCCGCTTCGCCCACGGCGCCAACGAGGTGCTCCAGCACCTCGGCATCGACAATGCCACCGTGGAGGGCATCGGAGCGCGCAATGAGCACATCCTCGGCCAGACCTTCCACACCATGGGGGCACTGCGCTTTGGGGAGTACATCGCCAAGATCAGCGCCGCGCCGCTGTCGGAGAATGTCAAGGCGCTGGAGGGCACACTGATGGGCGGCGACGGCGGCTTCTCGGCTATCCGGGACGACGTCGTGGACTTTTCTCCGCGAGCAGGGCGCGGAGTACGAGCTGCGGGCGCAGCTGTGCACCAACCTCGACCAGATGCCGGTGGAGGACGCGTCGGTGCGCTGGGACGAGGAGAAGTCGCCGCAGCAGCCGATTGCGAAGATCGTCATCCCCGCACAGGATGCCTGCAGCCCACAACGCCGGGTGTACGCAGATGACGTGCTGGAGTTCAACCCCTGGCACGCCATCGAGGCCCACCAGCCGCTCGGCTCGATCATGCGCTGCCGCATCCCCGTGTACGAGTCGTCGGTACGGTTCCGGCACGAGATGGATGCGGTGGAGCGTCGCGAGCCCCGCGACATCTCCGAGGTACCAGCCTGACAGGAAGGTCGGGTGGGGCCCGGGGTCGGCAAACCGACCCCACTTT
>NZ_JBHWOO010000273.1:0-2608 GCF_043424415.1 Luteococcus sp.
TATGTTGCTATCTTTTTTCTATATCTCTATACACTTTGTGTATAGAGCCCTATAATAGACATTGCAATTAAACTTGCAGTCTCAATTACTACCCAGATAACAGGCACACCAGACAGACACGCCCTCCGGGCCCCTCCCCCACACCACCCACAAGAACAACCCACCCAACACGCACCAACAGCCCCAGACACCAGCGCGCGTGAAAAGTGCTTTGCCTGGGCCAAGGCCAGCCCCTGATGATGCTGCAGCGAAGGCGGCGTCGTTCACGACCGAGCCGATCCTGCGAAGCGAGCTCGTGACGCTGCGCCATCCGCGCAGAGGACGCCGACCCGATCGACGCGATCATCGGCAACGCGACGGGTGCCTATCCCTCTTGGTAGAGGATCCCCACTCGTCGGTTCTTGGCACGGTTCGCTTCCGACGTGTTGGGGGCGGCCGGTTGCGTCTCGCCTCGGCCTTCGACCTTCACCGTGATTCTGTCCAGCTGCCCGAGCTGATCGGCCACTGCCTGGGCTCGTCGCTGTGACAGCTCGAGGCCGTGCTCAGCGCTGCCCAGATCGTCGGTATGGCCGACGATGACCAGGTGGCCCGCCTTCTTGCCTCGAAGCCGCCCGGCGATCTCCTCCAGTCGTCGCGTGGCTGCCGGTGTGATGGTTGCAGAGTCCTTGGTGAAGACGACGTTGCTGTTGAGGACGGCCTGGAACGAGCCGCGGGTGGAAGAGACCGTGGCAGCCGAGTCGGTGTCTCGTTCATTACTCCTGAGCTCGTAGACGTGGGGGATCAGCGGCTTGATGTTCTCCTCCTGAGCCGCGCCAACGGCCGGGGTCGCGCTGAGAGCAACAACTGCCAGGACCAGGAGACGGGCTTTAGTGGATCGGGACATTGGGGATCGATCCAAACGTGGGGATGTTCACGGTGAGACTTCTCGTGACGGCCGGCACCCCGGCGTAGGTGCAGGAGATGGCCATGCTGTCCCCCTGGGTGAAGCGGGCCGGCAGTGCCGGCGTGCAAACGGCTGTGTCCAGTTTCTGAGTGGTGGTGGCCGGCATGTAGACCTTGCCGCCAGGACCATCAATCAGCGCCACCCCATTGGGAATCCCTTTGGCCCCAGAGACAGGGTCCGTGGGATCCGAGAGGAATGAGGTGTCTGCTGGCCTCTGCTTCGTCACCGCGGTCGCGACCAGGTCGAAGGTGAGGACGACGGCATCCCCTGACCGCTGCAGCGGATAGAGGGTGAGGGAGTAGTCGTTCCCCTCCTTCTTGGCAGCTTTCTGTCCAACTGGGACGACCGGGGAAGGCGTGCCGGCGGCCGGTGTGCTGCTGGCGGCCGCCGACGTCGCGGATGTGTTCGGTTCTGGACTCGGCGTGGAAGTTGATGCACAACCAGTGATCGTGAGCATGGCGACGCCCAGGAGTGGGAGCCGACGAGGCATCCGCTGCCACGGACGACTCCCGAGCGCTGCGGGGGACTCTTTGTCGAGAGTCGGGTCCTCCAGCGCCCGGGAGCGCCAGCCGGGGATGAGCGAGTGGCGGTGCTTCTGTCCAGTCGTCATGCCTGGTCCTGCTGGTTCTTCGCGAAAACGGCGGCATCAACCGATGTGCGGGTGACGACCCAGCCAGGGCCGTCGACGAAGGTTCCCTGAAGGCTCTTCCCGATCCGCTTGCGGGCAGCGGTGCGGGAGATCCCGAGCATGGCTGCGGCCGTGGTGATGCTGACCAGGTCGGGGATTCCGCCATTGGTCGAGGCTTGTTCTGCGGCCTGGTCGAAGGCCTCGGTGGACAGAACTTCGAGCGTGGTGATCTCGCCCAGGTCTGCAGCCTTGGCGCTCAGCAGGGCGATCTGGATGGCATCCTCCAGGCTGGCGGCCGGGATGGTGATGGTGGCCGCGAACAGGCCGGGGGTGGTGGAAGGCTCGTGGGCCGTGACACTGAATCGGGCGAGGCCGTCCATGATGTGGTCGGCGTTCTCCATCGTGCTGGGCAACTGGGTGCCCAGCGTGACGTTGAATTCCATGAGGGCTGGTCCTTTCTGTACTCCGGTTCCGGGTGGACCGGAGGGCCCTGGGTTGATGGTGAGAGGATGGAGGTGGGGTGGGAGGCACTACCGATGCCTCCCACCCTTTGACCTTGTCAGCGACGCGGCCACCGGAATCCATCGCGCTTCAGCGGTGCCATTGAGTTGTCCCACGATCGCCGGTCCGACGGTGTCCCAGCGAAGTAGGTGATGCTTCGGGCTCCTTTGAGCACTTGGTAGTGACCTTTGCTCGTCCGTCGCACCTGATAGCCATCCGCTTCGAGTGCTTTGACGAGCTTCGCGAGGTCCTTCTTCATCGCTCTCCCCCTCTCCAGTTGTTGGTACAACCATACCGAGAGGGTGTCTAACCCGCAACCCTATGTGCGAAAAAGTTTCTGATCGGAAATCTTCGAGTTCGCGTTCTCCGCGCTGACCAGTCAGCCAGCAGCTTGTGTCCGGCGCCACGCAGAATGAGAGTCGGCGCACCAAAATGGGAGTTGAGCCATTGCCGCTCAACGTGCCGACCAGTGCAGGCGCCCCTGGCTCTCCCCGTCACGCCCAGGGCCCGTGAGCGCGGGCGTGACATTGCTCTTC
>NZ_JBHWOO010000274.1:0-6308 GCF_043424415.1 Luteococcus sp.
GGCCTACACCCGCTTCGAGTCGCTCTACGCCCGCACCGGCAACTTCAGCGACTACGGCAGGGGCAGCGCCAACGAGAACTTCTCCGAAGTCATCGGCTACTACGTCGCCCGGTGCGCCGCGAAGAACCCCTATGACTCCGCCGTGGCCAACCACGGCCAGTTCGACGCCTACTACGAGCTGGTGCGCGACGAGGTCTTCGACGGCCGCGAGTTCGGCCCCGCGGTGGGCCGCACCCCCGACTGCACCCTCGCCGCCCCCAAGCCGGTGGTCACCCGCGTCCCCAAGGAACAGCTCGACCGGTGAGGCGGCCCTTCGCGTCGAGGGGAATAGACTTCCAGCTGGAAAGTGCCGCGCCACAATGGGTGCTGGTCAGACCATCCCACCCAAGGAGCCACCCATGCCCGAGGTCCTCGCCTACGCGACCGACGACAGCACCTGCCAGTTCCACAAGACCACCATCACCCGCCGCGAGCCCGGCCCCACCGAGGTCTTCTTCGAGGTGAAGTACGCCGGCATCTGCCACTCCGACATCCACACCGCCCGCGAGGAGTGGGGCCCGGTCACCTTCCCGCTGGTCCCCGGCCACGAGCTGGCCGGCATCGTCACCCAGGTGGGCTCCGAGGTGACGAAGTTCAAGGAGGGCGACAAGGTCGGCGTCGGCTGCTTCGTCGACTCCTGCGGCCAGTGCGAGTACTGCCAGCAGGGCACCGAGCAGTTCTGCACCAGCACTGACAGGCCCGTCGTCATGACCTACGCCTCGGTGGGTCGCGACGGCAAGCCCACCGCCGGCGGCTACAGCCAGGGCATCACCGTGGAGCAGGACTACGTGCTGCGCATCCCCGAGTCGATCCCCTTCGAGAAGGCCGCGCCGCTGCTGTGCGCCGGCATCACCACCTACTCGCCGCTGAAGCGCTGGGGCGCGGGCCCCGGCAAGAAGGTCGCCGTCGTCGGCATGGGTGGCCTCGGCCACCTGGCCGTGCAGATCGCCGCCGCCATGGGTGCCGAGGTGAGCGTCATCTCGCAGACCATGAGCAAGGAGGCCGACGGCAAGAAGTTCGGCGCCGAGCACTACTACGCCATCAGCGAGGAGGGCACGCTGGAGAAGCTGCGCGGCACCTTCGACCTGGTGCTGTCCACCATCAGCGCGGACTACGACGTCGACGCCCTGCTCGGCACCCTCAAGGTGGACGGCGCTCTGGTGAACGTCGGCGCGCCCGAGAAGCCCGTCGACCTGCACGTGTTCAGCCTGATCATCGGCAACAAGATCTTCGCCGGCTCCAACATCGGTGGCATCGCCGAGACCCAGGAGATGCTGGACTTCTGCGGTGAGCACGGGATCGCGCCGGTGGTCGAGGTGATCGGTGGCGAGGACATCACCGAGGCCTACGACAAGGTGGTCGCCTCCAAGGTGCGCTACCGCTACGTGATCGACACCTCCACCTTCTGACCAGGAGGATCGTGCGGGCCCGGTCGTCAGGGGCGGCCGGGCCCGTGGTGGTGCTGGGTCCGTCCAAGGCAACCGCCCGGGCAGGTGTCACCAGACGCCGATGATGTTCCACCACAGGGGCCCGATGAGCAGCCAGACCAGCAGGTGCATGATGCCCAGTACCAGGCCGTTGCGCCACCAGGCACCCATCTCCACGTAACCAGCGCCGAAGTAGAGCGGCGCGGGGCCGTTTCCGTAGTGGGTCAGGCAACCCATCAGGGTGGGGATCGCTCCGAGGAAGGCCAGCAGGGGGATGCCGGGCAGCCCCGGCGAGAGCCCGACGCCCAGGAAGACGGCGAACATCGACGCGGTGTGTGCGGTGCCGCTGGCGAACAGGTAGTGGGACAGGGCATAGACCGTCGTCAGTGCGGCGAAGGCGACGGCCTGGTTCATGCCGCCCATGTGTCCCCCCACCTGTTTGCCGAACCAGCCGATGAAACCGAGCTTGTTCAGGTAGGTGCCCATCATCACCAGTGCCGCGAACCAGGTGAGGGTGTCCCAGGCGGCCTTCTCGCCCTTCATCTGTTCCCAGGTCAGGGCGCCGGTCACCAGCAGGACCCCCAATCCCAGCAGGGCGACGGTGGTGGCATTCATCACGTCATCGCCCATGACCCACAGGGTGATCATGAGCGCGAAGACGCCCAGGGTCACCCATTCGTTGCGGCTGACCTTGCCCAGGCGCTTCAGCTCGGCGGCTGCCATGGCCGGGGCCTCCGGGGTCTTCTTCAGCGATGGCGGATAGATCACGTAGAGCACGATCGGCACCAGGATCGCGCCCACCAGTCCGGGCAGTGCCGTGGCCTTCAGCCAGCCGCCCCAGTCCGCGTGGACCCCAAGGTCTGCGGCGAGCTTGGCGGCCATCGCATTGGGCGCCGCCCCGGTGAAGAAGATGACCGAGACGGCCAGGTTGAGGTTGTAGCAGGCCAGCGCCAGGTAGGCGCCGATCCGACGATGGGTGCTCGGGTCCTCCGTGTGGGATCCAGAGGTCTCGGCGATCGACTTGAAGACGGGGTAGATGTATCCCGAGCGGGCCGTGTTGGACGGGATGGCCGGCGAGGTGAGCAGGTCCGCCAGGCCCAGGCCATAGGCCAGGCCCAGGGTGCTGCGCCCGAAGCCCCTGACGAAGAGGTACGCGAGGCGCTCGCCCAGCCCCGAGGAGATCACGGCGCGGGCGGCGAAGAAGGCGGAGACGATCAGCCAGATGGTGCCATTGCTGAAGCCGGACAGGGCATTGGAGATGGCCTCCTTCGGGTCGCCGGGGGCGACGACGCGGGTCGCTGCGCACAAGGCCATGGCGATCACGGACAGGCTGCCCATGGGCGCGGCCTTGGTGATGATCGCGACGATCGTGGCCAGGAAGATTGCGAACAGATGCCAAGCCGGTGCGTCCAGACCGGACGGGGCGGGCACGAACCACAACACGACGCCGATCAGTACGGACACCGCCATCCACAGAGGGCGCACCTCATGGTCGGGAGAGTTCGGTGGCGAAGGCTTCGTGGGCGCTTTCACGGTGTTCGGCCGGTCGATCGTGTGGTCCGTCATGGCTGGGTCCCCTCTGTCCTGCTGGGCCGGCAACAGGGCGGCCCCACCTGCTGACCAGCCTCTCGGGCTGGATGGTGACTGGTCTGTGCCGATCTGCATCAGCTGGAAGAGGGGAGGGATATCTGGGGAATCCGAAGGGGGCAGCCCGGGGGGTTTGTCCCTCTCAAGAATCACCCTCCCCGGAATGCAGGATGACGAGCAGCGATGATCCGCTGGCAGGAACTTCATGATGTCCTTGACTTGCCAATCTCCCCATTCGGCCGTTCGAGATCTGACAGGCGAACGGGACGGGACATGCTTACGCGGCGGGGCTCGCTGGGTGTCGTCCCCGAACTGGAGTGACGACGAGACGACCTATGTGTGTGGGGCACGTCGAAGGGGGTGCTTTTGCAGTGGCGCTCGGGTGGCCATGCCCCTCAATGCGGAGTGATTGAGGAGGTGACTAGCTCAGATGCTTCTTGCCGAGATGGCTCATCTCCAGCGGTCGGTGCATCCCCACGACGTCCGGGTCCGCTCTGGAGGCTGGAGGGCGTTCGATGAAGTGGCCAAGATCCGCACAGACCGGTCTCGTGCGATCCGGAAGTGTTGGTGCCAGAGCACGACAGACATACGACCCCAGAACAAGGAGGTGCCGCGATGACACAGGAACTGGTGGGTCTCGAGAAGATCACCGACACCGTGGCCAAGTTCACCGCCATCGTCAGCCGTCGACTGCCCGACGATGTCACCAACCGGCTCACCACGCTGGCCACCGAGGAACGCCAGCCGATGGCCCTGATGATCTACGACACGATGAAGAAGAACCAGGAGCTCGCCGGCGAACTGGAACGTCCCAGCTGCCAGGACACGGGCCTGGTGCAGATCTTCGTCCAGGTCGGGTCGCACTTCCCCTACATCGACGGGTTGTCCGAAGCCCTCAAGGAAGCGATCGGCGAGGCGACCAGGATCGCCCCGCTGCGTCATAACACCGTGGAGACCTTCGACGAGTACAACACGGGAACCAATGTCGGTTCCAAGTCGCCGTGGATCTACTGGGACGTCGCCGAGGGCCGGGATGACCTGCAGCTGCACGTCTACCTGGCTGGCGGCGGCTGCTCCCTGCCCGGACAGGGTCGCACCCTGATGCCCGGCGAGGGCTACGAGGGTGCGGTGAAGTTCGTGATGGACGTCATGACCTCCTACGGTCTCAATGCCTGCCCGCCACTGCTGGTGGGCGTGGGCATCGGGAGCTCCATCGACGCGGCAGCCTTCATGAGCAAGCTGGCCCTGATGCGTCCCGTGCACTCGCACAGTGTCAACGAGGTGGCGGCCCAGCTGGAGCTGGACCTGGAGGAGGCCATCAACTCCATCGGCCTCGGGCCGCAGGGCCTGGGGGGCACCAAGTCCGTCATGGGTGTCAACATCGAGAACTCCGCCCGTCACCCATCGGTGCTGTCCGTGGCCGTCAACACCGGGTGCTGGTCCCACCGTCGCGGCACCATCCACTTCGACAAGGACCTGAACTACGAACTCCTCACCCACGAGGGCGTCGAGCTCTGAACGGCTCCGCCGTTGCCGCCAGACACACACCATCACCACCTTGGAGAGCAGAGATGAGCACTGACGCCACCATCGACCAGCCCACCAGTGCCGCGGAGGAGACGAGCATTCCTGCCGTCCCTACCGTCGCGGCCGACATCCCACAACAGGACCCGTCAGAGGTCGATGTCGGCACCGGGCGCCGGATCACCCTGACCACACCCATCAGTCGCGAGGACCTCGAAGGCATCAAGATCGGTGACGTGATCTTCCTCGATGGACACATCACCACCTGCCGTGATGTCGCGCACCGTCGCCTGATCGAGTACGGCCGCGAACTGCCCGTCGACGTGCGCGACGGCGCGATCCTGCACGCCGGGCCCATCATCCGCAAGGTGGAGGGTGAGGACGACAAGTTCGAGGTCGTCTCGGTCGGCCCCACCACCTCCAGCCGCATGGAGAAGTTCGAGTACGAGTTCATCAAGCAGACCGGCGTCCGGCTGATCGTCGGCAAGGGAGGCATGGGCGCTGGCACCGAGGCGGGCTGTGCGGAGTTCGGAGCCCTCCACTGCGTCTTCCCGGCCGGCAATGCCGTGATCGCCGCCGTCCAGGTGGAGGAGGTGGAGGGGGCTGAATGGCGTGACCTGGGCATGCCGGAGACCCTGTGGACCTTCCGGGTCAAGCAGTTCGGCCCGCTGATCGTCTCGATCGATACCGAGGGCAACAACATCTTCGAACAGAACAAGGTGGTCTACAACCAGCGCAAGGACGAGGCGCTGGAGAAGCTGTACGAGAAGGTGCGCTACATCAAGTGAGCACCACTCGTCCGTGGCCCGTCACCTCCAGGTGGCGGGCCATCACCTCTTCCTAGGATGGCGACATGACGAAGGAGTCCCAACTGACCACAGCCGTCGCGGCACGAGACGAGTACCACCTGCGGATCGAACGCCCGCAACGGGGGATCCGGCTGAGCCAGTACATCTACGAGATCGGCTCCTACCATTACAACTGGCACTCCGAACTGGAGCTGCTCGTGGCCCTGCGCGGCGAGATGGAGGTGGCCGCAGGGGGCCGCATCACCAGCCTGCAGCCCGGTGACGTGGTCGCCATCAACTCCGGGGTGAGCCATGCCACCCTCAGTCAAGGAGAAGGCAGCCTGGCGCTGCTGTTGAAACTGGACCTGTCCTGGTTCGCGGACCTGTTCGAGGACCACAACCTGGTGCGCTTCGACCTGGCCTCCGACGAGCACACCCGAAGCCTGCCGGTCTTCGTCGAGATCCGCGCCCTGATGGCCCGCATGATGCTGGATGGCGCCGACACCAGCCCGGTCGGACTGGTGCGCCACGAACGACTCCTCGCCCAGCTGCTGGACCTGCTGGTCACCCACTTCCCTCCCCGACTGGAAGGCCACGTGGCCGTCCAGGGCAATGAGTCCCGCAACAGGGCCATCGACCAGCTGTTGAACTACATCGATCACCACTACGCGGAGCGCATCACACTGGAGAAGCTGGGCGCCGAAAGCGGGTACAACCCGAGCTATGTCTCGCAGCTGTTCACCCGGCACCTGGGCATCTCCACGCTGGACTACATCACGCGGGTCCGGCTGCGACAAGCTGCCCGCGACCTGTGCGATCCTGCCCTGAAGGTGGTGGACGTGGCCGCCAGCAATGGCTTCGCCGATGTCAAGGCCTTCAACGTCGCCTTCCGCAAGAGCTTCGGCAAGTCCCCGACCCAGTACCGGGCGCAATTGACGGAGCA
>NZ_JBHWOO010000275.1:0-11885 GCF_043424415.1 Luteococcus sp.
CGTGTCCAGATGCCCGGGACGAGCCGGGCGCAGGTGCTGCTGGACCAGCTCGACGACTGACTGGCCATAGACATGACGAAGGGGCCGGCCGGGATTGCTCCCGGCCGGCCCCTTCGGCGTGCGTGTGGCGACTCAGATCACTTGCCGTCGCCCTTGAAGAGCGACTTGATCAGGTCACGGTTCAGCTGGCTGATGCTCTCCAGCGGGATGCCCTTCGGGCAGACCTGGGCGCACTCACCGATGTTGGTGCAGCCGCCGAAGCCTTCCTCGTCGTGCTGGGCAACCATGGACTTCACACGGCTGTACCGCTCCGGCTGGCCCTGCGGGAGCATGGCCAGGTGGGTGATCTTCGCCGAGGTGAACAGCATTGCGGAGCCATTCGGGCAGGCCGCGACGCAGGCGCCGCAACCGATGCACGTGGCGTTGTCGAATGCCCTGTCGGCCTCGCGCTTGGGAGCGGGGGTCGCGTGGGCATCCGGTGCGGAACCAGTGTTCACCGAGATGTAGCCGCCCGACTGGATGATCCGGTCGAAGGCATTGCGGTCGACGACGAGGTCCTTGATCACCGGGAAGGCACCGGCCTTCCAGGGCTCGATGTCGATGACCGCGCCGTCAGCGAAGGAACGCATGTGCAGCTGACAGGTGGTGGTGTGCTGGCCACCGTGGGCGATGCCATTGATCACCACGCCACACGTGCCGCAGATGCCCTCACGGCAGTCGTGGTCGAAGGCCACGGGCTCCTCGCCCTTGACGGTGAGCTCCTCGTTGAGGAGGTCCAGCATCTCGAGGAAGGACATGTCCTCGCTGACACCGTCGAGCGGGTAGGTGACCATCTGGCCCTTGGCATCGGCATTCGCCTGACGCCAGATTCGGAGTGTGACCTTCACTTGTAGCTCCTCTGCTTGAGCTCGATCGCCTTGTAGACCAGGGGTTCCTTGTGGAGGATGGGCAGCTGGTCGTCGCCCGCGAACTCCCAGGCCGCCACGTAGGCGTACTGGTCGTCGTGACGCAGCGCCTCACCCTCCTCCGTCTGGCTCTCGCCACGGAAGTGACCACCGCAGGACTCGCGGCGGTGCAGGGCATCGACGCACATGAGCTCGCCCAGCTCGAGGAAGTCGGCCAGACGGCCGGCCCGCTCGAGGGTCTGGTTGAAGTCATCGTTGACGCCGGTGACCTTGACGTCGGTCCAGAAGACCTTCTTCAGCTCGCGGATCTTCGCGATCGCGGTCTTGAGGCCCTCCTCACGACGGTCCATGCCGCAGTACTCCCACATGATCTGACCCAGTTCCTTGTGGATGGAGTCGACCGTGCGGCTGCCGTTGATGCTCAGCAGCGTGTTGATGCGGTTGGTGGCATCCTCGACGGCCTCGATGACCGCGGGGTGGTCCAGACCCACCGGCTCGCGCTTGGAGGCGTCGGCCAGGTAGTCGTTGATGGTGTTCGGCAGGACGAAGTAACCGTCCGACAGGCCCTGCATGAGCGCCGAGGCACCCAGGCGGTTGGCGCCGTGGTCGGAGAAGTTGGCTTCGCCGGTGCAGTACAGGCCCTCGATGGAGGTCATCAGGTCGTAGTCCACCCAGACGCCACCCATGGTGTAGTGGACGGCCGGGTAGATACGCATCGGAGTCTCGTAGGGATTCTCCGCCGTGATCTGCTTGTACATGTCGAACAGGTTGCCGTACTTGGCCTCGACGGTCTTCTGGCCCATGCGGTTGATCGCATCGGAGAAGTCCAGGTAGACGCCACGGCGGACCATGCGCTCCTGGCCTGTGTCCGGGTCGATCTCGCGCACGGCCGGGCCGACACCGCGGCCCTCGTCGCACATGTTCTTTGCCTGGCGGGAGGCGATGTCACGCGGGACCAGGTTGCCGAAGGCCGGGTAGATGCGCTCCAGGTAGTAGTCGCGATCCTCCTCGGGAATCTGGCGCGGGTCCTTGTCGCAGTCCTCGGCCCGCTTGGGCACCCAGATGCGACCGTCATTGCGCAGCGACTCCGACATCAGGGTCAGCTTCGACTGGGTCTCGCCGTGCACCGGGATGCAGGTGGGGTGGATCTGCGTGTAGCAGGGGTTGCCGAAGTAGGCGCCCTTGCGGTGTGCACGCCAGCCGGCGGTCACATTGCAGCCCATTGCATTGGTGGACAGGAAGAAGACGTTGCCGTAGCCACCGGTGGCCAGCACCACGGCGTCGGCGGTCCAGGCCTCGATCTTGCCGGTGACCATGTCACGGGTGACGATGCCCTTGGCGACGCCGTCGACGGTGATCAGCTCGATCATCTCGTGGCGGGTGTGCATCTTCACCGTGCCGGCGGCCACCTGGCGCTCCAGCGCCTGGTAGGCGCCGATCAGCAGCTGCTGGCCGGTCTGGCCACGAGCGTAGAAGGTGCGCTGCACCTGTACGCCACCGAAGGAGCGGGTGTCGTGCAGGCCGCCGTACTCACGGGCGACGGGAACACCCTGGGCGACGCACTGGTCGATGATGGCCGCGCTGACCTCGGCCAGGCGGTAGACATTGGTCTCGCGGGCGCGGTAGTCGCCGCCCTTGACCGTGTCGTAGAACAGTCGGTAGGTCGAGTCATTGTCATTGCGGTAGTTCTTGGCCGCATTGATGCCACCCTGGGCCGCGATCGAGTGGGCTCGACGGGGGCTGTCCTGGTAGCAGAAGTTCTCGACGTGGTAGCCCGCCTCGCCGAGGGTGGCCGCCGCGGCGCCACCGGCGAGGCCGGTGCCCACGATGATGACCTTCAGCTTGCGGCGGTTGGCCGGGTTGACCAGCTTGGCGGTGAACTTGCGCTCACTCCAGATCTTGTCGATCGGCAGGTCCTTGGGGGCCTTGGTGTCGGCGATCTCCTCGCCGACGGTCCAGTACTGGCCTTCCAGGGCGGCCTGCGGGTCGTTCACGTAGCTCGTGCTCATCGTCCAATCACTCCAATAAGAATCATCACCGGCGGGATCATGAAGCCGATGAAGAGCAGTCCGGCGATGATCGCCGACAGGCTCTTGAGCACCTTGCGGGACCCGGCGGAGACGTTGGCACCCAGGGTGGTGAAGGCGCTGGCGCAGCCGTGGTAGATGTGCGAGCAGACCGCGGCCATGAAGACCAGGTAGGCCAGCACGACCCACCACTGGCCGAAGCCGGCGACCACGCGGTCGAAGGGGGCCAGGTCGGTGACGCCCGCGGCGTAGCCGGGACGCAGCACCTGTGCGGTGTAGTGCAGCAGGTGGAGCACCAGGCCCAGGGCCAGGATGATGCCGCTCCAGATCATGGTGCGCGCCGCGAAGGAGCTCTCCATGTTCTTCTTGTTCGCGTAGCGGGCGCTGCCCACGTTGCGACGGCGGCGTCCGGTCAGCTTCGCGGCGGACCACATGTGCAGCACGATGCAGGCCAGCAGGAAGATGCGGAAGGCCCACAGGAACCACATGGGCGGCACGATCGGGTAGAGGAAGCGGCGCAGGTAGTGCGAGTACTCGTTGAACTCCGCGCCGTTGTCGGGAAGCAGCAACTTGGTGTTGCCGAACATGTGCATGAGCAGGAAGCCGATCAGACAAAGACCGGTGACGGCCATGATGGCCTTCAACGCCACTGTCGAACGGGCTGCTCTCTGATGGTTGGTAAGAGTTGTCGCCACAGGCTCACCCTAGACAATCCCGGGGGTGAACGTGAACCGGGGGCGGCCTGCATGGGACAAAAAACGCGAATTGTGACGTTTTGCCCGGCCACAAGGGGCAACACCGCTCTTTTCCAGCCAATTAGGGCATGAATTCGATGCGTAATTCAGGCCAAGAGGTCGGGTCGGCGACGCCTCGTCAGCTCCACGGACTGCTCGCGCCGCCACTGTGCGATCTGGGCGTGGTGACCGCTGAAGAGCACCGGGGGCACGTCCAGCCCCCGCCAACTGGGGGGCTTGGTGTAGACGGGGTATTCCAGCAGGTTGTCCTGCCCCGAGGAGTGCGACTCCTCCTCCAAGGAGGCCGGATTGCCGATCACGCCAGGCACCAGCCGGACGATCGCCTCCACCATGGCCAGGGTGGCGACCTCCCCGCCATTGAGGACGTAGTCGCCCAGGCTCAGCTCGCGCACCGGCATCCGGCTGGCGGCATGGTCCATCACGCGGCGGTCGATCCCCTCATAGCGCCCGCAGGCGAACAGCAGGTGCGGCGCCTCGCTGAGCTCATAGGCGATGGGCTGGCTGAAGGGCTCCCCCGAAGGCGTCGGCACCACGAGCACGGGAGGATCGCCCAACCCGTCCAGCAGCTCGTCCAGGCACTCCCCCCACGGCTCGGGCTTCATCACCATGCCCGCTCCCCCGCCATAGGGGGTGTCGTCGACGGTGTTGTGCCGGTCATGGGTCCACTGCCGCAGGTCGTGCACACCGACCTCCACCAGTCCCTTGGCGATCGCCTTGCCCACCAGCGACAGCTGGAGGGGTGCGAAGTAGTCCGGGAAGATCGAGACGATGTCGAGCCTCATTGGTCGGCTCCCGCGCCATCAGTGGCGGCACTGGGCTCGACGACCTCGGCCTCCTCGTCGTCCAGCAGGCCCGGCACCTCGGCCAGCTGCACGGTGCCGGTCGCCAGGTCGACCGACGGAACCAGTTCGCTCACGAAGGGCACCAGCCGCTCCCCGCTGCGGGTGGCGATCGCCAGCAGGTCCTGGGCGGGCAGGTGCACCACCTGGGTGACGCGCCCGAGTTCCGAACCGTCGGCCCGCAGCGCCATCAGTCCCACCAGCTGGCGGTCGTAGTACTCGTCCTCCTCCTCGGGCAGTTCGTCGGGGTCGACGTCGACCACCAGGACGCTGCCGCGCGCCTTCTCGACCGCGGTGCGGTCCGCCAGCTCGGCGAAGTGCACCAGCAGCCGACCGGAGTGCCAGCGGGCCTCGACAACCGTGACCTCTCGTCGGGTGCCCTCGATGCGCAGGCGGCTGCCGGGCTCGAAACGCCGCTCCGGCTCGTCGGTGCGCAGCTCGATGGCCACGTCTCCCTTGATCCCGTGGGCGCGGCCGATACTGCCGACCACCACCTCGACCTGCTGGTTCATCAACTGCTCCTTGGTTGCGAAAGAAGGGGAAGGGTGCGGGGGCCGGGCCAGGCCCGGCAGACGCGTGACGCCCCGCGCCGAGGGGGCGCGGGGCGTCACGGATGACCTGGGACGGCTTTCAGCGGCGAGCGCCACGCCCGCCGCGACGGTCCACGTCGACGAAGTCGACCCGGACCTGCTCACGGCCTGCCAGTGCGGCAATGACGGTCCGCAGCGCCGAGGCGGTGCGTCCCTGCCGGCCGATGACCTTGCCGATGTCGCTGGGGTTGACCCTGACCTCGAGCATCCGGCCGCGCCGCAGTTCCTTATCCTTGACGACGACGTCGTCAGGGCTGGTGACGATGCCACGCACCAGGTGCTCCAGGGCGTCGGCGAGCATGATCAGGCCTCGGTCGACTCGTCAGCGGCGCCCTCGGCAGGCGCCTCGGCCGGCTCCTCGACGGGCTTGTCGGCCTGGTCGTCGGCGGCAGCCTCGGGGGCCTCGTCGGACTTGGCCTTCTTCTTGCTGATCGCGTCGGCCTTCGGGGCGTCGTCCGCCTCGGCGAGGGCGGCATTGAAACGGGCCAGCTTGTCGGCCTTCTCCGGCTGCGGGTCCACGCCCGAGGGGCTGGTGTCACCGCTGAACTGCTGCCAGTCACCGCTGCGCTTCAGGATCGCGACGACGGCCTCGGTGGGCTGGGCGCCCACGGACAGCCAGTACTGGATGCGCTCCGAGTTGACCTGGATCACCGAAGGATCGTTCTTCGGGTGGTACAGGCCGACCTCCTCGATCGCACGGCCATTGCGCTTGGCGCGCGAGTCCATGACGACGATGCGGTAGTGCGGCTGACGGATCTTGCCGAGACGCTTCAGACGAATCTTGGTTGCCACGAGTGTGGTTCTCCTGTTGGAAAATGGTCCGGGAACATACCCGGCCAATGACGGGTGACCCGTCGGATCCCGTGTGGGGCACAGGTCCGGGGGCCGGATGAATCCGTGGCGAAGGAGTTAGAGGGCGCCGACGACACAGATGCTCTCCCCATTCTGCCAGAAAGATCGCCACAAGGCCATCACGCTGACGGGGCCCACAGCAGCGCGCCAGGGGCTGCCACGACCGCCGCCGGATGCCCGGCTAGCCCGGCGCAGGACCGCCGGCCTGCTGGCGCACGACGCGCCCGCGCAGCACCACCAGCCGCGGGTGGCGGACCACGCCCAGGTGCTGGCGCGGGTCCTCGTCGAAGACCACGAGGTCGGCACTGGCGCCCTCCTCCAGACAGGGCCTGCCGAGCCAGTCACGAGCCCGCCAGGAACCCGCTCCCAGTGCGAACTCGGCACCACCGATCTCGGCCAGCAGCTCCACCTCCTGCCCCAGGATGCCGTGCGGCATCACTCCCCCGGCATCGGTGCCGGCATAGATCGGCACCCCTGCCTCGTGGGCACGACGGAAGCGATCGAGGCGGGTCGAGTACAGCTCGCGCATGTGTGCGGCATAGGTGGGGAACTTGGCCTCGCCGCTGGCGGCGATGTCGGGGAAGTTCTCCAGGTTCACCAGCGTGGGCACCAGCGAGACCTGGCGCTCGGCCATCTGCTCGATCACCTCGTCGCTGATGCCTGTTCCGTGCTCGATCCCGTCGATCCCCGCCTCGACCAGTTCGGCCACCGACTCCTCGCCGAAGCAGTGGGCGGTCACCCGGGCACCGGCCTGGTGGGCCTTCTCGATGGCCTCACGCGCCACCTCCACCGGCCACAGCGGCGCCAGGTCACCCTTGTCACGATCGATCCAGTCGCCCACCAGCTTCACCCAGCCGTCACCGGCACGCGCCTGCTCCTCGACGGTGGCCACCAGCTCCTCGGGCTCCACCTCGGCGGCGAAGTTGCGGATGTAGCGCTTGGGACGCGCGATGTGGCGACCGGCCCGGACCACCTCGGGCAGGTCCTCTCGCTCGTCGATCCAGCGGGTGTCGGCGGGACTCCCGGCATCACGCACCAGCAGGACCCCCGCGTCGCGGTCGTCGACGGCCTGCTGCTCGGTGGTCTCACGGTCCACGGCACCGTGGGCGTCCAGGCCGATGTGGCAGTGCGCATCCACCAGGCCGGGTATGATCCAGCAGTCGGTGGCCACGGTCACCGCATCGGCGATGCGCTCGAAGGTGACCACACCGTCGTGGACCCACAGCTCGGTCCGCTCTCCCGAGGGCAAGAGCCAGCCGCTCAGGTGCAGCCGCGAGGCGGGCCCATCGGGAACCACCCGCTCGGCGATGTGGGTATGGGTGTGGCCGCCGTGGGTGTGCGTGTGCACCGGGCTCGGCATCGACGCGTGCTCGTGGTGTGCGCTCATGGGCCCATCCTGCCGTGGCATTTGTCCGCGGGGAAGGGATGCAGACGGCCCGTCACCCCTTTGGGAGGGACGACGGGCCGCCGGTGCAGGGTCCAGCTGGGGTCAGCGCGGGCCCTGGTCCGGCTGGTTGAACATCTTCTGCATTTCGGGCGGCAGCTGGAAGTTCTCCATCGCTGCGGCCAGATCCGCCTCGGAGGGCTGGGCGCCGGCGCCGACCCCGAAGGCCGCCCCGGCGTCGACGATCTGCCCGGCGGTGGGCTTGTTGGCCTCGGCCGCGCGCTTGGCGGGATTGCCCGAACCCTTCTTGTTGCCCTTGCCCTTCTTCTTGGCCTGGGCCTTGGTCTGCTTGCGGGCAGCTCCGCGCCCGCCCATGCCCGGGATGCCCGGCATGCCGTCGCCATTGCCCATCATCCCGGCCATCGACTGCATCATCTTGCGGGCCTCGACGAAGCGGTTGACCAAGTTGTTGACATCGCTGACCTCGACGCCGGCACCCTTCGCGATGCGGGCGCGGCGGGACCCGTTCAGGATGCCCACGTCGTCGCGCTCGGCCGGGGTCATCGAGTAGATGATGGCCTCGATCCGGTCGATCTCGCGCTCGTCGATGTTGGCGATCTGGTCCTTCATCTGGCCCATGCCCGGCAGCATCCCGAAGATCTTGCTCATCGGGCCCATCCGGCGCAGCTGCTGCATCTGGGCCAGGAAGTCGCCCAGGCCGAACTCATTGCCCTTGCCGGACATGAGCTTCTCGGCAGCCGTGCGGCTCTGCTCCTGGTCGAAGTGCTTCTCGGCCTGTTCGATCAGCGTGAGCATGTCGCCCATGTCGAGGATGCGGCTGGCCATCCGGTCGGGATGGAAGACGTCGAAGTCCTTCAGCCCCTCGCCATTGGAGGCGAACATGATCGGCTTGCCGATCACCCGGGCGATCGACAGGGCGGCACCACCACGGGCGTCACCGTCGAGCTTGGTCAGCACCACACCGTCGAAACCGACCCCGTCGGAGAAGGCCAGCGCCGTGTTCACGGCATCCTGGCCGATCATGGCGTCCACGACGAAGAGGGTCTCGTCGGGATTGACCGCGGCCTTGATGTCGGCGGCCTGCTGCATCAGTTCCGTATCCACGCCCAGTCGGCCGGCGGTGTCGACGATGACCACGTCGTAGAGCTTGCGCTGGGCCTCGAGGATGGAGGCGCGCGCCACCGCGATCGGGTCACCGACGCCATTGCCCGGCTCGGGCGCGAAGACGTGCACACCGGCGCGCTGGCCGACGATCTGCAGCTGGTTGACGGCATTGGGGCGCTGCAGGTCGGCCGCGACCAGCAGCGGCGAGTGACCCTCGCCCTTGAGCCAGGTGGCGAGCTTGCCGGCCAGGGTGGTCTTGCCAGCACCCTGCAGGCCGGCCAGCATGATGACCGTCGGCGGGTTCTTGGCGAAGCGGATCGTGCGGTCCTCGCCACCGAGGATGCTGACCAGCTCCTCGTTGACGATCTTGATGATCTGCTGCGTCGGGTTGAGCGCCGCCGAAACCTCCTCGGTGCGGCAGCGCTGCTTGAGGTTCGCGACGAATTCCTTGACCACCGACAGGTTGACGTCAGCCTCCAACAGCGCGATGCGGATCTCGCGGGCTGTCTGGTCGATGTCCGCCTCGGTGAGGCGGCCCTTGCCACGCAGCCCCCTGAAGGTGGAGGCAAGCCTGTCGGAGAGAGTGTCGAACACTGGTGGTCCTTCGGTCGGAGTGGCATGCCGCGGTGGCATGCGGAGGGTTCACGGGCCGGTTGGGTGCGTCAGGCAAGAATAGTGCGTCCCTCGTCGAACCGGCGGCGTCACTGGCCGAGCAGCCCGTCGACGAAGCCCCCGGCCTCGAAGGGTGCCAGGTCGTCGACGCCCTCGCCCAGGCCGATCAGCTTGACCGGGACGCCCAGCTCGCGCTGCACCTGCACGACGATGCCGCCCTTGGCCGAGCCGTCGAGCTTGGTGAGCACCAGACCGGTGCAGTCCACCACATCGCGGAAGATGCGGGCCTGCACCAGGCCGTTCTGTCCGGTGGTGGCATCAAGGACCAGCAGGACCTCGGTGACCGGCGCGATCTTCTCGATGACCCGCTTGACCTTGCCCAACTCGTCCATCAGGCCGGTCTTGGTGTGCAGGCGGCCGGCGGTGTCGACGAGCACCACGTCGACACCCTGGGCGATGCCCTGCTCGACGGCCTTGTAGGCCACCGAGGCGGGATCGGCACCCTCGACGCCACGGACCGTCTCGACGCCGACCCGCTCGCCCCAGGTGGCCAGCTGCTCGGCTGCGGCGGCGCGGAAGGTGTCGGCCGCGCCCAGCAGCACGGTCTTGTTCTCGGCCACCAGCACGCGGGCCAGCTTGCCGACGGTCGTGGTCTTGCCGGTGCCGTTCACACCGACAACCATGACGACGGCCGGCTTGCCGTCCGAGCCCTGCAGGCCCAGGGAGCGGTCCATGTCCGGATCGACGAGCGAGACCAGTTCGCGGCGCAGCACGGTGGCGGCACGAGCCGGGTCGTTGACACCGTCGATGGCGAGTTCGCGACGCAGCGTGTCGACCAGCTCGGTGGTGGGCCCCACGCCCAGGTCGGAGGAGATCAGGGTCGCCTCGAAGTCGTCCCAGGTGTCCTCGTCGAGGCGGTCGCGCGAGATCAGGTCGGCCAGGCCACGGGCAAGGGCATTGTTGCTGCCCGACAGGCGCCGGCGCAGGCGCACCAGGCGCGAGCCGGCGGCCTCGGGGACCTCCACGCCCTGTTCGGGCTGGACGACCCCAACCTCGGTGCCCTTCTCGGGCAGCACCTCGTCCGGGCGTTCGGCCTCGCGCAGTCCGCGACGGTTGCCCGTCCAGATGACGATGGAGGCGATGAGCAGGCAGAGCAGGACTCCACCGATGATCAGCTCGAAGATGTGTTCCACGCCCGCATCCTATCGGGAAGACCCATCCGGGCCCTGCTGCCCCGCAGCGGCGTCAGGCCTGCGCGGGGGCCAGGTCGGGGGTGCGCGCAGCCAGCGGGAGCTCCTCGACCTGCTCGTCAGGGCCCTGCGCCCGACTGTTCACGGCGGCGCGAGGAGCACTGATGGATGTCCTCGCTCCACCGATCCGCTCGCCCACGGAACGGCCGCCACGGGCGGCCCCCCGCTGCTCGGTGACGAAGTCCACCAGGACCTGGGGCGGTTCGGCATCGCCATTCATGTGCTGGGCGGCGACGGCCAGCCGCGCGGCCCACTGCGGATTGCTCTCGCGGAAGGCTCCCTTCATCCCGACCAGGACGACTGCGGTGACGGCGACTCCGATGGCGGCAATGATGCCGATGGCGAGGGCGAAGACGAGCACGTGGTTCTCCTGCTGGACCTGGGTGGGGGCAAGGACATTGTGTCAAATTGTCCGGCTGTCACGGACCATCGCCGCACCCAGCCTGGGCAAAGCACAGCAAAGACTCAGGAGACCGGCTCCCAGACCGGATCAGGACTCGCGCTGGAGCTTCTGGCTGATCACGGCCGAGACCCCGTCACCCCTCATGGTGACGCCGTAGAGGGCATCGGCGATCTCCATCGTGCGCTTCTGGTGGGTGATCACCAGCAGCTGCGAACTCTCCCGCAACTGCTCGTAGATCCCCAGCAGCCGCCCCAGGTTCGCGTCGTCCAGCGCCGCTTCCACCTCGTCGAGGATGTAGAAGGGGCTCGGCCGGGCGATGAACAGGCTCACCAGGAAGGCGACCGCCACCAGGGAACGCTCGCCGCCCGACAGCAAGGACAGCCGCTTGACCTTCTTGCCGGCCGGGCGCGCCTCGACGTCGACGCCGGTGGTGAGCCACTGCCCCGGCTCGGTGAGCACCAGCCGACCCTCACCGCCGGGGAAGAGCCGGGGGAAGACGTCATTGAAGGTCTTTTCCACATCGGCATAGGCGGCGGCGAAGACCTCCTCGACGCGACGGTCCACCTGCTCCACGATGCCCAGAAGGTCCTTGCGGGTGCGGCGCAGGTCCTCCAGCTGCTCGGCCAGGAAGGCGTGGCGTTCCTGCATCGCGTCGAACTCCTCCAAGGCCAGTGGGTTCACCCGGCCCAGTACCTGCAGGTTGCGTTCGGCGCTCCGCAGTCGCTTGGCCTGTTGCTCGCGGACGAAGGCCACCGGCTCGGGCACCTCGTCGTCAGGACCGAGCGCGGTGCCGTCGGGGCGGGTCAGCACCGGCACGAAGTTCTCCGGCCCGTACTCGGCCATCAGCACACCCGGCTCGAGACCCAACTCCTCCATCGCCTTCTCGCCGAGCTGCTCGATGCGCATCCGCACCTCGATGCGGGCCATCTCGTCGCGATGGGCACCCTCCAACAGCTGGTCGAGCGAACGCTGGGCCTCGCGGCTGGCACGACGGGCCGTCGCCAGCTCCGCCTCGGCCGCCAGCCGGTCCTGCTCAGCACGGTCCCGCTCCTGCGCGGCCAGCGCCTGGCTCGCCTCGACGCGGCCCAGCAGCCAGCCGGCCCCGCAGTGGACCGCTGTGGCGCCCGCGGCCTCGCGCACCGG
>NZ_JBHWOO010000276.1:0-6603 GCF_043424415.1 Luteococcus sp.
GGCCAGGGCAGCAAAACCCGTGGAGTCGAAAGACATGATGGCTTCGCCTTGGACAGATGCCAGATCCACTGAGCGCATACCCAAGGATGCACCTTCTGGGCGCCGGACCTCGGAGGTGGCCCAAGCGCGATCATCTGCCGCTGACTTCGCGGCTCCTATCGGCGCAGTTTGAGACCCTGGCTGCTGCCCCGTAGGGCCAAGCTGTGGTCAAGTATCGCTTGGCGTGGTTGCAGGGCAGTGTTGAGCAGGAGCTGCGCGGCTCGGCTTCCTTGTTCGCGGGCTCGGGCATCGATGGTGGTGAGATCGTGTTTCTGGGCGTCGATGGTCCCGTCGAACCCGGGGACCGCCACGTCCTCGCCGACGGTCACCCCACGGGATCGGAGTACGTCGCAGCAGCCGACGGCGAGCTGGTCTCCGACGCAGGCGAGCGCGGTCAGGTGGGAGAAGCGCTCAAGCGCAGCAGTCGCCGCGGCCGCGCCGGCTGCGCGGCTCCAGTGGGTGGCTTGGACGACCATGGAGGTTGCCACCTGGAGGCCTTCGACCAGACCGGTGAGCCGTGGCCACGCTCCGTGGGGTTCCTGATCTGCGACGTACTGGTCCCAGGCGCTGATTGTGGGTTCGGATACGGCCTGGGCCACGGGACCGGTGACGATGCACACCTGGTCGTGTCCCATGCTGCGCAAGTGATCGCCCATCTCTTTCCCCGCGGCGTGCTCGTCGATGGTCACGTAGCAAGTCCCGTGGGGTCCTCCCGCCACGACGGGCAGCCCCTGGGACCTGGCCATCGACATGATGGGATGGGTTGCCCAGGTGACCGCGATGCCGTCGACCAGCGTGTTCCGCAAAGCCTGCGCGGAGGCTGGCAGGTCAGGGGCAACAGCCATCAGGACAAGGCTTGCCCCCGCGGGTCGGATCTCGTCTGAGAACCCGGCCAGCCACTGGAGCTTGAAGGGGTCGTCGAAGACGGAGCTCAGCGTGTCCATGAACACCACTCCGTAGGCGTTCGCGTGTCCATGTTTGAGGACACGGCCAGCCACGTGGGGGCCGTAGTAGCCCATCTTCGCGGCCCGCGCCAGGATCCGGTCACGCAGCTCCGGCGACAGCTGGTCGGGACGACTGAAGGCATTGCTGACCGTCGTCGTGGAGACGCCCATCACTTGGGCGACGTCACTCATTGGCACCATTGCGCCCACCTGCCTGCCTTATCCACTCCTTCTGGAGCGATCAAGAACATACTCGTTCACACACGAGCAACCAGGAATCAGGGAGGGCGAGAGAGTCATGGACGAGCAGCGGCACGAGGGCGAAGACGTCGTCACCGCCCGGGTACGTGATGCCCGCCAAGTTCCGCGACACCGTGCCCCCCACGTTCACCCTCGTCGCATCGAAGCCCTGACTCGACGCACCACCAACACCCAAGCCAAGACCCAACCCCTCGCACCAGGAAGACGAGACGCACATGACCACGATGAACTGGGCCAACGACGACGCCGTCATCGACGCGGCAACACGCTTGGCCGCCACGTTGGGTGACGACGCGAACCACACCGTCGCGGCCGCCGCGATGGACCTGTCCGGCAACATCCACGCCGCGGTGAACAACCACCACTTCACCGGCGGCCCCTGCGCAGAACTCGTCGTTCTCGGCCTGGCGGCTGCAGCCCAGGCCGGCCCGCTCGCCACGATGGTCGCCGTCGGCGACGGTGGCCGTGGGGTGATCGCCCCCTGCGGTCGATGCCGTCAGGTCATCCTCGACCAACACCCCGACTGCTGCGTCCTGGTCCCCGACAACGGCAGCGTCGTCTCCGTGCCCGTGGCCCAGCTGTTGCCCTACACCTACCGGTTCCCGGACGGCACCGCAGAACGTTTCGTCCGGTTCAACGGCCGCTACTACGACGACATCGTGACTGGCCGCAAGACGCAGACGGTGCGCTACCTCGATCCTGTCCCGCTGGGGCCGACCACCTTCGTCTTCGAGGACGGCGAGCATCGTGGGTTCAAGACCATGCTCGGAATCATCGACAGCGTCACGCCCATCCACCTGACAGACCTTGATGACGACTACCAGGCAGGACTGCGAAGCCACTACCCGCGCATGCCCCGCGACGCCAAACTAGACGATGTTCGCTTCCACATCTGACTACCCAAGACGCACACTTCTGTCGTTGCCAGTACTGGCCTGACGGTCCCATCAGGCTACAGCGCAGACGTACTCGAGCTCACGGACCGGTCCGTACTGCTGGCGGATATGACCGGATGGTGACCAGCCGCGCCGCTCATAGAACCTGCGCGCGTGCGTGTTGTCCTCGAGAACCCAGAGCCGCGTCGCACCGACTGCTGCATCGAGGAGACGCCCTCCTACTCCGCACCCGGCTGCTGATGGGAGCACGTAAAGGGCCTCGACCTCGCTGTCTTGCCACGCCACGAACCCCACCGCCGTGCCCTCATGGGATGCCAGAGCGATCGTGCCGGTGTAGGAGTTCCACCGCTGTCGAGTCTCCTCGCGTGGGAAGGGATCAGTGAAGATGTGGGCATAGGCCTCCACCACGGATTCCTCGTGGATCCAGGCCACCAATTGCCGAACTGCCAACGTGCTCGGGGCAACCTCCACAACGACGGGTGTCATGGTTCTATCGAACCATCCGGAGACTCGATCATCTGCCGCGACGAGCTCACTGACCCCACCTCGCAATTCAGTCTCCGGTGGCGCCGTCGACCTGTTCACGCAGGAGATCGAGGTGGCCCAGATGGCGGGCGTACTCCTCGATGAGATGAACCAGGATCCAACGCAGGTTGACGTGCGCCGGCGTGGGCGATCCCCACGCCCGGACGCTGAGCTCGTCGAGCGTCGGCGCGGCCGAGTAGGTGCTGTTCGCGTTGGCGATAGCCTTGTCGAACCACGCCCGCAGGTCTTCGCCCGAGTCGGCGTCGGCTTCCCACTCCCAGTCACCCTCAGGCTGCTGCCAGCCCGAGCGCCACGGCTCGTCCAGCTCCTCGACGTCCTGCCCGGCGAAACAGCCGCGAGCCCACCATGTCTCGCAGCTGGCCAGGTGCTTGATGATCGCGCCGATGCTCATCGTCGACGGATGCCCGGCCAGGCGGGTGTGCAGCTGCTGGTCGTCCAGGCCCTCAGTCTTGCGGCGCGCCGCAGTGCGCTGGAAGTCGAGGAAGGACGTCAGGGTTGATCGCTCGTCGCTCGCGGGGGCGATGGCGGGCAAGGGCGTCGTCATGGACAGGAGGCTACCCAATGAAGCCGAGGGAAGCCCGCGCTCACGAGCCCAGGCGCCGCCCCGCCAACTGGCATGATGTGCCCGGCAGACACGCTCTCCTGCCCCGGGGAGCTGCTCCGCCCCCTCCGGTGCCCAGTGACACCTGGAGCCGCACGAGGCAGCCGTCCGGGGCTGTGGTCAACCTGCCAACCCAACCCGTCCTCTTGTGGGCATTCGTGGCGGGTGGACCACTGCCCGATGGCGCCTAGGGTGAATGCATGGCAGATCTGGCCCGCCCGTGGAATCTCAACATCCACCACGACCAGCTGCTCGCCCGGCTCGCCAGCAGAGGCGACCGTGTCCTCGACGTGGGATGCGGTGACGGATTCCTCTCGGCGCGGCTGAGTGCCCAGGGATGCGATGTCGTCGGACTGGATGCTGACGCGGGGTCCTGGACCGCGCCCGGCACAGGCGGCCCGACGAGGACATCGAATGGAGGCGCGCGAACTTCCTCGACCCCGGCGGCAGGCAAGCCTGGCTCAGAAGATCTGGACCGGGCTGATGATGTCGGCGACCACCAGAACCGCGCCGGCCAGCGTAAGGAAGCCTCCCACCAGGTAGGCCACCGGGAGCAGGCGCGCGGTGTCCACCGGGCCCGGATCCGGACGTCCCAGGGCGCGGGCGACCAGACGTCGCACGGTCTCCACCAGGGCGGCCGCGATGTGGCCGCCGTCCAGGGGCGGCAGGGGCACGCAGTTGAGCAGGAAGACGAACAGGTTCACCGAGGACAGCATCATGAACCACGAGGCGATCCGGTCGTTGCGCTCCAGCGCATGGTTGCCGACCACCTCCCCGGCGGCACGGCTCGCGCCGACGATGGAGACCGGGCCATTGGCCTCGCGGTCACGACCGGTCACCAGGTCCGTCGCCACATTCCAGACGCTGACGGGAAAACGCAGCAGGGCGCGGGTCGAGCGCTCCGCCTGGCGCCACAGGTCCTGTGCCGTGCCACCCAGCCCCACCTGCACCAGCTCGGTGGTCGGGGTCACCCCCAGGAAGCCCGCCTGCTCGGTGCGGGCCGGATCCATCCTGGACGGGAGCGCGGTGACGATCGTGTGCACCATGGGCAGGGTGACCAGGCGGCCATCGCGCTCCACCACCAGGCGGGCGGCCTGTCCCTTGTTGGCGCGGATCATCCCCGAAAGCGCCGGCCAGTCCTCGGGCCGCTGACCGTTGAAGGAGACGATCCGGTCCCCCACCCGCACGCCCGCCTTCTTGGCCGGCGCGACGGAATCGGCATCGGTGCAGCCCTGGGCGGCGCGACTGGCGGGCACGGCGCACTCGCTGACGGCGGCCGCCACCAGTTGGGGGCGGTACTGGCCGTGCAACGCATTGACGCCGGCAAGGATCACGAAGGCCAGCAGCAGGTTCATCAGAGGACCGCTGGCCATCACCACCACGCGCTGCCAGGTGGGCCTCTGGTGGAAGAGTCGCCCCTCGTCGCCCGGCCCCACCTCGTCGAATTCGACGGCTCGGGCCTCGTCGGCCAGACGGTTCAGCCGGGAGTCGGGGCGTCCGGGACGCCCGGGCGAGTACATGCCGACCATCCGGACATAGCCGCCCAGGGGCAGCATCTTGATCCCGTAGTCGGTCTCGCCTCGGCGGGTGCGCCACAGGGTGCGGCCGAAGCCGACGAAGTACTGGGTCACCTTGACGCCGAAGAGCTTGGCCGGCACCAGGTGGCCGAGCTCGTGCAGGGCGATCGAGGCCATCACCAGGGCGAAGAAGCCCAGCGCGGCCAGCAGCGTCACCACCAGCGTCATGCCTGTTCCGCCGTCACCCGGCGCAGATCTCGGCGGCCCGACGGCGAGCCCAGGCGTCCACGGCGAGTACGCCCTCGACGCTCATCTGGTCGTCGGACAGGTGCGCCCCCTCCCCCTCACCGGTGGCGAGGTGCTCGTCGACGACCGCAGTGATGGTCTCGACGATGGACAGGAAGCCGATGCCTCCCTCGCAGAAGGCGTCGACGCACACCTCGTTGGCGGCATTGAAGACCGCCGGCGCCGAGCCGCCCGCCTTGCCGCAGCGTCGGGCCAGCTCGACCGCCGGGAAGGCCTCGGAGTCCAGCGGCTCGAAGTGCAGGCTGGTGGGCTGCGACCAGTCATTGGGACGGCTGGCGCCCTCGATGCGGCGCGGCCAGTCCAGACCCAGGGCGATCGGCAGCTTCATGTCGGGCGGGCTCAGCTGGGCGATGGTGGCCCCATCGTGGAATTCCACCATGGAGTGCACCACCGAGCCGGGGTGGATGACGACGGTGATGTCATCCAGGTCGACTCCGTAGAGCAAGCCGGCCTCCAGCAGCTCCAGGCCCTTGTTGACCAGGGTGGAGGAGTTGATGGTGATGACGCGGCCCATGTCCCAGCTGGGGTGGGCCATCGCCTGCTTGGGGGTGACGTCGACCAGCTCCTCGCGGGAGCGCCCGCGGAAGGGTCCGCCGGAACACGTGAGGATGAGGCGTCGCACCTCGTCGGCGCGTCCTGCCTGCAGGCACTGGGCGAAGGCCGAGTGCTCGGAGTCGACGGCCACCATCTGTCCGGGTGCGGCGGCCTCGGTGACCAGGCGGCCACCGATCACCAGCGACTCCTTGTTGGCCAGGGCCAGCGTGCTCCCGGCCTCGAGGGCGGCCAGCGTGGGCAGCAGCCCGGCCGATCCGGTGATGCCGTTGAGCACCACGTCGCACGGATGCTTGGCCAGCTGGGTGGCGGCGTCCGGGCCGAGCAGGATCTTGGGCAGCTGCACCTCGCCCTGGTTCCAGCCCCGCTTCTTGGCCTCGGCGTAGAGCGCCAGTTGCAGGTCCTGCCCGGCGGTCGCCCTGGCCAGCGCCGCGACCTGCGGCTGGAAGTCCAGGATCTGGGCGGCGAACTGGGCGACGTCGGAGCCTCCGGCAGCCAGGCCGACCACGCGGAACTCGTCACGCCGGCTGGAGATCACCTCCAGGGCCTGGGTCCCGATGGAACCGGTGCTGCCAAGGATCACCACGTCACGAGCTGCCATGGGCCAATACTGGCAGACCCCACCGACACTTCCCTCGAGGCGAAGGCATTGGATGACGTACCGAAATCCATCCCCCACCTGTGCAGAGCTCGGATGACGTTGTACACTCGCCGCAGGAGTTTAATTTTTGCGACGGAATTAATGAGGCACTGACGCCCCACCTCGCGGAGCACCCACACAGGAGTAGGTATGCCATCTCCCACCCGTCGGGGACTCATCCTCGGCAGCCTCGGCGCCACCACGGCCCTCGCCCTGGGCGGGTGTTCCCGGTCCAGCACCGGACCAGTGGCGCTCGAGCTCTTCCAATTCAAGTCCGAGGCCATCACGCTCTTCGACAAGA
>NZ_JBHWOO010000277.1:0-13767 GCF_043424415.1 Luteococcus sp.
TCGCCACGCGCACGGCATTGAGTGCCGTCATGGCCAGCATCGGCGCCCGCCAGGGCTGGGTGAGTGTGGGGGTTGCCTGGGCGCGGGCCACCAGCGACTCCACGAGGCCGAGCTCCAGGGCGCGCTCGCTGCCCATCACCAGGGCCGCCGCCTCGGGCTGGTTGGCCATCATGCGGCGGCGCTGGCGCCACAGCTCGGGCTCGCGCAGGCTGATGTGGGCCAGCGTCGTGGCCACCAGTCGCGCGGTGGTCCACAGGTCCTCGTCGACGGGGCGCTCGGCCACCAGGTGGGTGATCTTCTCGACGATCACCTCGGGCACGCCGGCCAGGGCGGCCTCCTTGGTGGGGAAGTAGTTGAAGAAGGTCCGGGGTGAGACGCCGGCACGGCGGGCGATGGCATCGGTGGTGACGGCGGCCAGCCCGTGCTCCAGCACCAGTTCGGTCGCGGCCCGGTGCAGGGCCCGCCTGGTCTCGCGCTTCTTGTGCTCGCGCACGCCGGGTTCGTCGGCAAGGGGATCCATCACGCGGAATAGTTTGCAGTAACTGCAAGTTTTTGTCACCATGTGGGAGCGGTCGAGTCCCGGACCCGCCTGCCACCTGCTTGGGCCCGCCCGTCGCGCATGACGCCCCGTCCGGCCCACACCCGCTCTCACCGCCGCCCTTCAGCACCCCAGGAGTTCCATGTCCACAACCACCACGCTCGACGCGGCCCAGACAGTCGAGGGGGAGGCCTTCGAGGGCCTCAGCCCCCAGAACCGGCGCATCTTCATCGGTCTCATGCTCGGCATGTTCGTCGCCTCCATCACCCAGACCATCGTCGGCCCCGCCATGCCCCGCATCGTCGCGGAGCTCGGCGGCATGGACCACTACTCCTGGGTGGCCACTGCCACGATGCTCGTCTCAGCCATCGTCGTGCCGATCGTCGGCAAGCTGTCCGACCTCTACGGCCGCCGCGGCTTCTACCTGGGCGGCCTGGTGGTCTTCATGCTGGGCACCTGCCTGGCCGGGGCCGCGAACAGCTTCGGCTTCCTGGTCTTCGCCCGCGCCATCCAGGGCCTGGGCACCGGCACCCTGATGCCGCTGAGCCAGACGATCATCGGCGACATCATCCCCCCGCGCCAGCGCGGCAAGTACCAGGGCCTGATGGGCGCGGTCTTCGGCATGAGCTCGGTGGCCGGCCCGCTGGCCGGTGGCTTCATCACCGACCACTGGGGTTGGCGCTGGCTCTTCTACGCCTCGCTGCCCATCGGCATCGTGGCCTTCTTCGTCATCTTCCGCTTCCTGCACCTGCCCTTCGAGAAGCGTGAGGTCAGCATCGACTGGGGCGGCATGACCACCCTGTCCGCCGCCCTGGTCTGCCTGCTGCTGCCCACCTCGATGGGCGGCACCACCTGGCCCTGGTCCAGCGCGCGGGTCATCGGCCTCTATGCCGCCGGCATCGTCCTGACGATCGCCTTCGTGCTGATCGAGCGCAGGGCCACCGAACCCGTCATCCCGCTGCGCCTGTTCCGCAGCTCGCTGTTCACCCTGAGCAACCTGGCCGGATTCTTCATCTCGATGCTGATGTTCGGCGCCATCATCTACATCCCCGTCTACGCCCAGGGCGTGCTGGGCGTCTCGGCCACCAACTCCGGGCTGATCCTGATGCCGATGAACATCGCCCTGATCGGCCTGTCGATCATCGGCGGCCTGCTGGTCAGCCGCACCGGTCGCTACAAGGAGTTCATGCTCGGTGGTGTGGCCGTCATGGGCCTTGGCTTCTGGCTGCTGACCCGTCTCACCGTGGACTCCTCCCAGCTGCAGCTGACCGTCGCCATGACCGTCTTCGGCATCGGCCTGGGCCTGTGCATGCAGCAGTACACGCTGGCCGTGCAGAATGCCGCCTCGCGTCGCGACCTGGGCGTGGCCACCGCCGCCACCCAGTTCTTCCGCAATGTCGGCAACACCGTGGGCATCGCCATCTTCGGCACCATCATGACCACCGAGATGAAGACGGCCATCCCGCGCCACATGCCGCCCGAGATGCTGGCAAAGATGCAGGCCAGCGGCCAGGAGATGTCCACCGGCAGCGTGCTGGACCCTGCCGCCCTGGCCACGATGCCCCCGGTGGTCGCCCGTGCGATCCGCGAGGGCCTGGGCGATGCCCTGCACACCGTCTTCGTGATCGGGATCCCGCTGACCGTCCTGGTCTTCGTCATCAGCCTGTTCATCAAGGCCGTCCCGCTGCGCGACACCGTGCACAAGGCCGAGGAGGCCGGGGCCGAGCTGCTCGACAGCTTCGGCAACTCCGCCGCCGACGCCGACCGGCTCCCCCTGGGGCGCCTGGCCGGCAGCACCCGCAGCGGTGAGCGGCTGCTCGGCCTGCAGCTCGACCTGGTGGCACGCCAGGCCCTGCGCGAGGACCGTCCGCTGCTGCACCGCGCCATCACCGACCTGGGCCACGGCAACTTCGACGACGGCGTGTTCATCCTCGGCCAGACCGGCCGGATGCTCACCACCGAGGAGGGCTCCGAGGTCGCCGAGCTGGAGAAGTACGGCGTCGAGGTGGCCCATCGCGCCTCCGGCAAGGGCGGCATCCTGGGCGAGGAGCTGCGTCGCGAACTGGCCCAGCGCGTCGCGGCCGTCACGACCGCCGACCAGGAGCGGGTGCTGGGGACGCGCGAGACCACCGTCGCCGAGCGCTTCGAGGCCGTCGACATCGACAAGCTGCGCCAGGCCAGCCACGACCTGACCAATGCGCTGCTGCTCGACCTCTACGACCACCCGGCCCCCTCCGCGCCCCGCCGGGCCCTGGACGACTGAGCGAATCCCTTGCACCTCAGGCCTGCACCACGGGCCTGAGCGAACTGCCCTCGGGGCGGGACCGGTTCATCCGGTCCCGCCCCGACGTGCGCGGGGTGAAGATGAAAATGCGTTCATCAGGATTTCACGGGGCATCATCAGTTCGTTGTCTTCTGGATGGTGACGGTTTTCCATCACGGGCAGGAGATGACATGGGGGGCATGACGCCGGCACCAGTGCGTGCGGTCTTCTACTCGCACGACGCACAGGGCCTGGGGCACTTCAGCCGCAACACCGCCCTCGCCCAGTCCCTGGCCCGCGACCTGCCAGGCCTGCTCGGACGCCCCGTCACCGGACTGCTGGTCAACGGCGTGCCCGAGAGCGATCCGGTCAACCTCCCCGAGGGCTTCGACGTCGTGACCCTCCCGTCGGTGTCCAAGCAGGGACGACGCTATGACCCGCGCCGGCTGGACCTGAGCCTCGACACCGTCACCTCCCTGCGCAGCGACATCATCCGCGATCGCACGGCTGGCCGGGGTCTACGCCCACCGGCCGTGCTGGCGGCAGCCGGTGCTCGACTGGGCTGAAGAGGTCTGGGCCGAAGGGGGCTGGACAGAAGGGGCCTGGGCGGAATCGGCGGCGGAACAGGCGTGGGCTGGACGGGCCGGGGGAGTCGGGGACGGCCCCCTCCACGCCCCGCCGCGCCCGGAACGGGGGGCGACGACGCCTGGGAGCGGTTACACATCCGTAACGTGGACCGAACAGTCCTGAAATCTGGACTTCGCAGGATGGTTCGCATGATCCAGACAAATACCGGAGACACCGCCTGGTTGCTGGTCAGCGCCGCACTGGTGCTGATGATGACGCCGGCGCTGTCCCTCTTCTACGGCGGAATGGTGCGCTCCCGGGGCGTGCTCAACATGATGATGATGTCGGCCTCCTCCATGGGGGTCGTCGGTGTGCTGTGGGTGCTGTTCGGCTACTCCGCCGTCTTCGGCGAGAGCTGGCACGGCCTGATCGGCAATCCCTTCCAGTACTGGGGGATGGCCGGCCTCGAGACGGCCGTGGTGGGTCCGGAGGGCCACCAGGTGCCCGCCCTGGCCTTCGCCGGACTGCAGGTCGCCTTCGCGGTGATCGCCGTGGCGCTGGTCAGCGGTGCCGTGGCCGAGCGGCTGCGTTTCGGGGCGTGGGTCTGCTTCGCCGCCCTGTGGACCGTCCTGTGCTACTTCCCCGCGGCCCACTGGGTCTTCTCCCTCGACGGCCTGGCCGCCGAACGCGGGGGCTGGATCGCCAACCAGCTCGGCGCCCTCGACTTCGCCGGAGGCACCGCCATCCACATCAATGCCGGTGCCGCAGCACTGGCCCTGGCCTGGGTGCTGGGCCCCCGTGACGGCTTCGGCACCACCCCGATGCGTCCCCACAACCTCACCCTGGTGATGCTCGGTGCGGGACTGCTCTGGTTCGGCTGGTTCGGCTTCAATGCCGGCTCCGCCCTGGGCGCCTCCCCGCTCGCCGCGACGGCCTGGACCAACACCCTGGCCGCGCCCTGCGCCGGCATGCTGGCCTGGTTGGCGGTGGAGCGGGTCCGCGACGGCCACCCCACCAGCCTGGGTGCGGCCTCCGGACTGGTCGCCGGACTCGTGGGGATCACCCCGTGCGCCGGTTTCGTCTCCCCGCTGGCGGCGCTGGTCGTGGGCGCGCTGACCGGGGCCTGCTGCTGCTTCGCCATCCAGCTCAAGCACCGCATCGGCCTCGACGACTCGCTCGACGTGGTCGGTGTGCACCTGGTGGGTGGCGTCGTGGGCACCCTTGCCCTGGGCCTGTTCTGCCTGGGTGACGATGCCGGCGCCCCGGCGGGCCTGCTGCACGGCGGCGGTGTCGGACTCCTGGCGCGCCAGGGGCTCGGCGCAATGGCCATGCTGGTCTTCGGCTTCCTGGTGAGCCTGGCCATCGCCCGCCTCGTCGACGCCACCGTCGGCCTGCGGGTCGGCACCCGTGAGGAACAGCTCGGCGTCGACCTCGTCGAGCACGCCGAGGCCGGCTATGACCTCAGCCGGGTCCAGTTCTCCAGCTACCGCCGCTCCATCCGGGTGCCCGTCGAGGCATCCGAACCGCCAGCCGGCCGCACGGCCGACACGACCGAGGAGGTCTCCGCATGAGGCTCGTCACCGCTGTCATCCAGCCCGATGCCGTCGAGGGGGTGCAGGTGGAACTGCACCTCCACGGGATCAGCGGCATGACCGTCACCCCCGTCTTCGGCTACGCGCGCCAGCGCGGGCACACCGAGGTCTACCGCGGTGACACCGTCACCATCGACTTCACCGACAAGGTGAAGCTCGAGGTGCTGTGCCGCGACGAGGAGTCCGACGGCATCGTCGAGGTGGTCTGCCGCAGCGCCCGCACCGGGGAGCTGGGCGACGGCAAGGTCTGGGTGGTGCCGGTCGCCGACGTGGTGCGCATCCGCACCGGCGAACGGGGCGACCAGGCCCTCTGAGAGGGCGCGGGATCAGGCCTCGGGGCGCTCCACGCCGATCATCCGCAGGCTGTCGTCCTCGAGCAGGCCCGCCCACGGGCCGTCCAGCTCGAAGCGCACGAAGGCGCCGGTGGGGTACCAGCACTGCAGGTCGTCGGCGGCCTTGTGGTCCTGGGCGTAGGCGAGTTCCGCGGCCAGGCCGGGGATGCCGGGGGCATGGGCCACCACCAGCAGCACCTGTACCTGGGCGTCGATCTCGGTGATGCGCTGCGCGATCGTCTCGCTGCTGCAGTTGTAGAGCGCGTCCATGTACTCCACCGGGGCGTCGAGGCCGAGCTCGTCGACGGTCTGACGGGTGCGGGTCGCGCTCGAGCACAGCACGTGCTGGACTCCCAGGCCCGACAGGTCACGCCCCACGGCCCGGGCCTCCTCGCGGCCCTCCGGGCCCAGGGAACGGCCCTTGTCGCCGGCGGCCGAGAAGCCCTCGGCGGCGGCATGGCGCATCAGGATGAGGGTGCGGCTCACTGGTCCTCCTTGACGGCGACCATCAGGTCGCGGTTGATCGACGAATCCACGCGGTGGCCGAAGCCCAGCCACTGCGGGCCCTCCTGCGGCTCCAGGCCATTGCGACGCATCAGGTAGGCCAGGTCCTCGCGGGCCAGACCGTGGGTGTTCCAGCTGATCCCCAGCGCCCCACCCGGCTTGAGCTGGCTGGCCCAGACCGGCAGTGCCTCGCCGAGCAGCCCGGCGGGGGAGCGGTCGCGCTTGCCGGCGTGACCGCGCACGTCGCTGGTCTGGTGGGCGCCGTGCACCACGCCATAGGGGGCGTCGGTGACGATCGCGTCGAAGGTCTTCTTGCCGTACAGGTACTGCGACTGCCGGGTGTCACCGGTGAAGACGGTCAGCTCCAGCTGTTCGGCGGGCAGCTCGACGCCCGGGCGTGCACTGCGCAGGCGGGCGTCGAAACGGCGGCCGATGCTCTTGCCCTCGCGACGCACCGGGGTCATCTCGGCGGTGTGCTTGAGCCGCTTTCGGCGCAGCCAGGTCTTGAGGTAGGCGCTCATCTGCTCCACCGCCTTCTCATCGCCCTCCACCCCGTAGCCGTGGTGGCCGAGCATCCAGGCGGTGGTCAGCGTCGTTCCCCGGCCGCACAGCGGGTCGAGGATCGAGCGGGGCCCGTTGGCGGGGCGACGGATGCTGGCCAGGGTCACATTGGCCAGCAGGCGGGTGAACTGCTCATTGGTCTTGCCGGGGTACTTGGGGATGGTCACCAGGTCGTCGTCCAGCAGCAGGGCATCGGGCAGCTGTATCGGCGCCAGCAGCTCGCCCTCGGCGCGGAAGAGCGCCAGGACGGCGGACTGTCGGGCCAGGGTCGCCAGCTGGTCGGCCTCCAGCGGGTCCGACTCGAAGCCCAGGTAGTCCACCCCGGCGACGGTGGTGGCCTCGATCCCGCGCACGAAGGGGGCGCTGATCTGGAGCTCGTGGGCCGCCAGGGTCGACGACTCCCCGGCGTAGACTCGGTTGGCGGACGGGGCAAGCAACATCAGGTGGTGTGGCACCGCCCCATTCTTCCACGCACAGCCGCACCCCGGAGATGGACGGAGCCCACGGTGGAGACTGCAGTCCAGGCCCGCTCGTCCCAACCCAGCGCGGTGCTGCTGGTCGCCGTCGGGGGAGTGCTGGGCACCTTGGCCAGGTGGGGCCTGTCCCAGCTTGTCCCGGCTCACGGTGGCTGGCCCCTGCCCACCCTGCTGGTGAACCTCGTGGGTGCCTTCTGCCTGGGCCTGCTGCTGGAGTCCCTGCTGCGTGCCGGGCAGGACGTGGGCCGTCGACGTTCGGCCCGCCTCCTGCTGGGCACCGGCCTGCTGGGCTCCTTCACCACCATGTCTTCGTTGGCCACCGAACTGGTGCTGTTGGCCAAACAGCCCCTGGTGGCCGTCGGCTACGGCGTCACCAGCCTGGTGGGCGGCCTGCTCATGGCCTGGGGCGGGATCGTGCTGGCTGCCCGCAGGAGGTCGTGATGTCCGCCTTCCTGGTGCTGGTGATGGCCCTGGCCGGGGGCGCGGGAGCCGTCTGCCGCCACCTCGTCGGGCAGTGGGTGGGCGCCCGCAGCAGTCTCGCCCTCCCGCTCGGCACGTGGTTGGTCAACCTGCTCGGCTCGCTCGTGCTCGGCGCACTGGCCGCGCTGACGGTGCGCCAGGGCCTCGACGCCGGCTGGCGGCTGGTGCTGGGCACCGGCTTCTGCGGGGGCTTCACCACCTTCTCCACCGCCGCCGTGGAAACGGTCCGGCTGGTGCAGCAGGGACGCCCCGGGCTGGCGCTGGTGCACCTGCTGGGCGGGAGCCTTGCCTGTGTCGCGGCGGCCGCGGCCGGATGGTTGCTGGCGGCCTGAGCATCGGGCAGCGAGGCCAGGACAAGCCAGGCAGGGACATGACGAGGGGCCCGCTGCGGTGCAGCGAGCCCCTCGTCATGTTCAGCAGCAGCCGGTTTCCAGCAGGACTGGTGGGCGCCGGTGCGACTCGCACCCTTGCGAGCGTGCCTGGTGTGTCCGTCGGTCAGTGCGAGACGAAGACCGTGTGGTGCTCGTAGGCGGTCCCCTTGGCGCGCTCGAAGGAGTTGTGCACCTCGGCCTCGGCATTGGCGCGGCCCGTCCAGGTCGCGCCCTCGACCGACTTGCCGGGCTCCAGGTCCTTGTAAACCGTGAAGAAGTGCTCGATCTCGAGCAACATGTACTCGGGAACGTCGTTGATGTCGTTCAGGTGGCCGCGACGCAGGTCGGCGGTGGGGATGCACAGCAGCTTGTCGTCGCCACCCATCTCGTCGGTCATGCGGAACATCGCGATGGCGCGGCACTCGATCAGGCAGCCCGGGAAGGTGGGCTCGTCGCCGATCACCATGGCGTCCAGCGGGTCGCCGTCCTCGCCCAGGGTGCCCTCGACGAAGCCGTAGTCGTAGGGGTACTGGGTGGAGGTGAACAGCGTCCGGTCGAGACGGATACGACCGGTGTTGTGGTCCATCTCGTACTTGTTCTTGGTGCCCTTGGGGATCTCGACGGTGACGTCGAAGGTCACGCCCGGGGGCAGTCCGGTGAGGGTGGGCTTCACGAATTCATCTGACACGTTGAGCTCTCTCTATGATTGGGGCACCTGAACATTCCAGAGGATACCGCCTGAGGAGGGAACGTCGTGATCCGTGTGCCCACCCGTCGCCACGACGCCCCCGGAATTGCTGTCCAGACAGGGGTCGGGGGTCCTGCCGCCCGCCGCCCCTGGGGCCTGGTGGCGCTGGCCGTGCTGGTGGCTGCTGCCCTCGTCACAGCGGCCGTGGGCTGGCGTCCAGCCCTCTACCGCACGGGTCTGCTGGTCGACGGCGGGCGCCCCACGGTGCCCCCCACCTTCTACGACGCACTGCCCGTGCCCCGCGGAACGTCCGCCAGCCCTCAGCCCGGCAGGCCGGCCGCCACCCCCGTCGCCGCCGCATCCGCAGCCCCCAGCGGACCGGCCCCCGACCGGGCAGCCCTGGCCAAGGCGCTGGGCCAGGTGGATGCCACGAAGATGGGCAAGACCAGCGGCATGGTGCTCGACGCGCGCACCGGCCAGCTGCTGTGGGCCAGGGACCAGGGCCGCAACCTGGTGCCCGCCTCGACGATGAAGGTGCTCACCTGCGCCGCCGCCCTCGACGCCCTGGGCCCAGACCACCGCTTCACCACCCGCGCCCTGCTCGACGGGTCCCGGCTGGTGCTGGTGGGCGCGGGGGACCCCTACCTGGCCTCGAAGCCCGGCAAGGACTACCCGCATCCCGGCACCTCGGCCGCGCTCGCCCAGCAGGTCGCCGCCGCGCTCAAGGCCAAGGGCGCCACCACCGTCTCGCTCGGCTTCGACGAGAGCCTCTTCTCCGGCCCCGGTTGGAACCCGAACTGGCCCACCAGCTATGCCGACCAGGTGAGCACCATCGGCGCGCTGTGGATCGACCAGGGCCGACCCTCGGACAAGGAGTCACCCAGCGCCACCCCCGGGGCGAGCGCCGCCACGGTCTTCGCCGCCCAGCTCAAGGCCCAGGGCATCACCGTGGAGGGAGAACCCGCCGCGGCGAAGGCTGCTGACACGGCCGAGCAGGTGGGTGCCGTGCAGTCGCTGCCGGTCTCGGTCCTGGTGCAGGAGACCCTGGTGCACTCCGACAACTCCGCCGCCGAGGTTCTGCTGCGCCATGTCGGGACCGCCGGCGGCCAGGGCGGCAGCTTCACCGGCGGTGCGAAGGCGCTGGCCCAGCGGCTCGACGCGATGGGCGTGATGGCCCCAGCCAAGGGGCTCCCGGCGACCACCGCCCCGCGCCTGCTCGACGGCTCCGGCCTGAGCCGCGGCAACCAGGTCAGCGCCCAGCTGCTGGCCCGCGTGCTGCAGCACGCCGCGGTAACGCCCAGGCTTTCCGCGCTGCACGAGGGGCTGCCGGCAGCCGGTGTCACCGGAACCCTGCATGCCCGTTTCTACACCCCCGCCTCCGAGGCCGGGCGCGGCATCGTCAAGGCCAAGACCGGCACCCTGAGCAAGGTCTCCACCCTGGCCGGCCGGACCCGCACGCGCGCCGGTGGCGAGGTGGTCTTCGCCTTCATGTCCAACAGCCCCCAGCAGGAGTGGGACGTGCGCAGCTGGCTCGACCAGATGTCCACCACGCTCGCCACCTGCCGCTGCTGATGGCTCGCAAGGCACTCACCCCCGCGCAGCTGGCCATGGTCCAGACGGTCCGCCCTGCCCTGGAGCGGCTGCACGGCCCCGTCCTGGTCGGCGTCTCCGGCGGCGCCGACTCGCTCGCCCTGGCCGCCGCAGTCGCCCACCTGGACGCCGGGCGCGCGACTGCGGTCGTCGTCGACCACCAGCTGCAAGCCGGATCGGCAGAGCACAGCCAGGCCGTGGTGGAGCTGATGTGTGGCCTGGGCCTGGATGCCCGGGTTGAGCTGGTCGAGGTGCGCCGCGACGGCCAGGGCCTGGAGGCCGCAGCCCGCGCCGCACGGCTGGAGGCCCTGTGTCGCGAGGGACTGCCGGTGCTGCTGGGCCACACACTCGACGACCAGGCCGAGACCGTGCTGCTGGCCCTGGCCAGGGGTTCCGGCGCGGCCTCGCTGCGCGGCATGATGCCCGTCACGCCCTTCCACGGCGCCCAGCTGGTGCGGCCCCTGCTCGAACTGCACCGCGCCCAGGTGCGCCAGGCCTGCCGCGACTGGGGGTTGGAGCCGTGGGACGACCCGATGAATGCCGACCCCTCCTTCCTGCGGGTGCGGGTGCGCCAGGAGCTGCTCCCCGTGGCCGCCGATGTGCTCGGCGGCGGCGTCGCCGACGCACTGGCCCGCACCGCGGAACTGGCCCGCCAGGACAATGACCTGCTGGAACGGCTCGGCGCGGATGCCGTGCGCGACCTGGCCCGGGGCGATGCGCTGGATGCCGTGGGACTGCTCCACCTGCACCCCGCCCTGAGGGGACGGGTATTGCGCCGTTGGATGGTGGGGCGGGGGGTCCGGCACCCGTCGATGGTCCACGTGCAGGCGGTCACCGCGCTGGTGGAGGACTGGCGCGGCCAGCAGGGCGTCGACCTGCCCGGGGGGGTGACGGTGCGCCGCCAGCAGGGGTCGCTGGTGGCTGGCCCGCGCACTGCTGGGTAGGCTGGCGTGGTGGACGCATCTGACATCACCGCTGACCTGACCCGAGTGCTCTACACCGCCGACGAGGTCTCCGCGCGCATCGCGGAACTGGCGGAGCAGATCGACACCGACTACGACGGTCGGGAGGTGCTGCTGGTGGGGGTGCTCAATGGGGCCATCATGGTGATGAGCGACCTCTCGCGCGCCATGCGGACCCACTGCACGATGGACTGGATGGCCATCAGTTCCTATGGCTCGGGCACCAAGAGCTCCGGAGTGGTGCGCATCCTCAAGGACCTCACCACCGACATCTCCGGCAAGCACGTGCTGATCGTCGAGGACATCATCGACACGGGCCTGACGCTCAGCTACCTGGTGCAGAACCTCAAGAGCCGCGAGCCCGCCAGTCTGGAGATCGCCGCCATGTTCCGCAAGCCGGCCGCCGTCACCTCCCCGGTGGACGTCAGGTACGTCGGCTTCGACATCCCCAACGAGTTCGTCGTCGGCTTCGGACTCGACTACGACGGCCGCTACCGCAACCTGCGCGATGTCGGCACCCTGTCGCCCAGCATCTACGAGTAGGCCGGCAAGCACTCAGGCCGCACCACCGAGACCGCCGGGACCCTGTTCCGGCGGGCTCGCTGGGTTCCACGGCCACCCGTGGTCGGCCGCTCCAGGACCTCCGGGTGCTGAAAACGCAGCCCATACGGCCACGGATGAAATTTGAACGTGCCGTGTGCCGCCAGGGCTGCACTTCCAGCGGCGCCCGGTGGCGAACCGAACCCCCAGGGGGCATTGGAGCTCGCTGGTAGTCTGCGAGCAGCTTCGTCGTCCCTACGTCAGGTAGTCCATGAACAAACTGCAGAAGGCCACCAAGAGTCCGATCCTGTGGATCCTGCTGGCCATCGTCTTCGTGCTGAGCGCGGTCCAGCTGGTCAACTCCGCCTCGGGCAATGACAAGGTCCCCACCAGCAAGGCCCTGTCGGTGCTCAACGGCAACGAGCCGATCCGTGATGTGGTGCTGAACCAGCGCGACCAGTCGATCCGGATCAGCATGAAGTCTGGCGACGAGACCTATCTGTCCACCTGGGTCGGCACGCAGGACGAGCAGATCGTCGAGCGCCTCAACCAGCGCATGGCGAACAAGACCCTGGACGAATGGCGCGGCGAGAACCCGCAGCCGAGCATGCTGTCGAGCCTGCTCTACACCGGCATCCCCTTCCTGCTGATGATCCTGCTGTTCTTCTTCGTGATGAACATGGTGCAGGGCGGAGCTGGCGGCGCCCGGGGCGTGATGGGCTTCGGCAAGTCCAAGGCCAAGGTGGCCACCAAGGACACGCCGAAGACCACCTTCGCCGATGTGGCCGGCTGTGCGGAGGCCATCGAGGAGCTGCAGGAGATCCGCGAGTTCCTGGCCGAGCCGGCCAAGTTCCAGCGCGTCGGGGCGAAGATCCCCAAGGGCGTGCTGCTCTACGGCCCTCCCGGCACCGGCAAGACGCTGCTGGCCCGCGCCGTCGCGGGTGAGGCGGGCGTCCCCTTCTTCTCCATCTCGGGCTCCGACTTCGTCGAGATGTTCGTGGGCGTGGGCGCCAGCCGTGTGCGTGACCTGTTCGAGCAGGCCAAGGAGGCCAGCCCGGCGATCATCTTCATTGACGAGATCGATGCCGTGGGCCGTCACCGCGGTGCCGGCATGGGTGGCGGGCACGACGAGCGCGAGCAGACCCTGAACCAGCTGCTGGTGGAGATGGACGGCTTCGACGCCACCAGCAATGTGATCCTGATCGCCGCGACGAACCGTCCCGACGTGCTCGACCCGGCCCTGCTGCGTCCGGGTCGCTTCGACCGTCAGATCCCGGTCGAGGCCCCCGACCTGAAGGGCCGTGCGCAGATCCTGAGGGTGCACGCCGAGGGCAAGCCGATGGCCGCCGATGTCGACCTGGAGTCGATCGCGCGGCGCACCCCAGGCTTCACCGGCGCCGACCTGGCCAATGTGCTCAACGAGGCCGCGCTGCTCACCGCGCGGCTGAACCTGCCGCTGATCGGCAATGCCGAGCTGGGCGAGGCCATCGACCGCGTCATCGCCGGCCCGCAGAAGCGCACCCGCCTGATGAATGACCACGAGTTGCTGGTGACCGCCTACCACGAGGGCGGCCACGCACTGGTGGCGGCGGCGATGCCCGGCACCGACCCGGTGCAGAAGATCACGATCCTTCCCCGCGGCCGCGCCCTGGGCTACACGATGGTGATGCCCGACGAGGACAAGTACTCCAACACCCGCGGCCAGCTGCTCGACCAGTTGGCCTACATGCTGGGTGGGCGTGCCGCCGAGGAGCTGGTCTTCCACGACCCGACCACGGGCGCCAGCAATGACATCGAGAAGGCAACCAAGGTGGCGCGCGCGATGGTCACCCAGTACGGCATGAGCGAGCGCCTGGGGGTGATCCAGCTGGGCGGCGGTGACTCCGAGCCCTTCCTGGGGATGAGCGGTTCGCAGCCCAGCCGCAGCTACTCCGACATCACCGCTGCCGTGGTCGACGAGGAGACCAGCAAGTTGCTGATGGCCGCCCACCAGGAGGCCTTCGACTGCCTCAAGGCCAATCGGGACGTGCTGGACGAGCTGGTGTGCCAGCTGCTGGAGCACGAGACCCTGGACAAGGCGCAGGTGGCCAAGATCTTCGAGCCGCTGCGACGCCATCCCGAGCGCGGGGCCTGGACCGGCTCGGAGGACCGGGTGCCCTCCGAGATCCCGCCGGTGCCGATGCCGGTGCGTCCGAAGGCCGACGACGAGCAGCACACCGGCGGCTCCACCGCCGCGCCGCGGCCCGGCGCCGACGAGGGCAGCGACCTCCCCGGCGGATGGAAGGCGCCGGGGGAGTGGACCA
>NZ_JBHWOO010000278.1:0-3458 GCF_043424415.1 Luteococcus sp.
ATTCGTCCAGGAACTCGCTTGGTGGCCAGGCGGATTCTCTGCCCGACAAGCGTTTCTGGGTATTTGTCCAAGTGGCCGAAGGGTGATTTTCTCTCACGCGCCGGACAGGAAGGCCTTGATCACCGGGGCGGCATCCTGCGAGCCCGAGCGGCCGTCGTGGACCATCGCGGAGACCGCGTACTGGCCGTTCCAGGCGATCATCCAGGCGTGCGTCCTGGGTGGCGTGGCGGTGCCGTACTCGGCGGTGCCGGTCTTGGCGCCGGTCATCTGGCCGGCCAGCACCTTGCCCGATCCGTCGCTGACCACGGCCTTCATCAGCGCCTGCAGTTGGCTGGCCTCGGCGGGGGTGAGCGTCGGTTCCTTCTGGGTGGGCTTCTTCTCGGCCACCAGCCAGGGCACCACCGTGTGGCCGGAGGCGACGGAGGCGGCCACCCCTGCCATCGCCATTGGGGAGGCCTCGATGGTGCCCTGGCCGATCATGTCGGCGGCCTTCGTCACCGGGTCCTTGGCAGTGGGCACCGCGCCGAAGAAGGAGCCGAAGCCAGCGTCGTGGTCCACGCCCATGCCCAGGCTCTGCGCGGCCTGCGCCAGGTCATCGGCGTCCAGGCGCTCGCGCTCGGCGATGAAGGCGGTGTTGCAGGAGTTCGCCAGTGCGTCGGACAGCGTGATGGTGCCGACCTTGCTGGCGGGAAAGTCGGAGTAGTTGGTGAAGACGCGCCCGTTGACGGTGACCTGCTTGGTGCAGGGGACCGGGCTGGTGGGGGTGAGCCCCTTGCGCAGCAGGGCCAAGGAGCTGGCCACCTTGAAGGTGGAGCCGGGGGCGAAGTGGCCCTGGGTGGCCACCGGCTGGCCGCCGGTGGCTGTCGAGGTGGCGGCGGCCAGCACGTCGCCGGTGCCCACCTTGACCACCACCAGTGAGGCGATGCCCTTCTGGCCGGACAGGGCCTTCTCCGCACGCTCCTGGAGGGTCCGGTCCAGACTGGTGGCCACCGGGCTCCCGGGCTTCGCCGGGCTGGTGAACAGGCGCTTGACCACGGGGGACGCGCTGGGCGACGGGCTCGCGCCGGTTTGGTCCGTGGGGCTGGTTGTGGGGCTGGTTGTGGGGCTGGGCGTGGGGCTGGAGCGTCGGACCACCTCGACGGTGTGCCCAACGGTGCCGCGCAGGCGGGCGTCGTGGCGGGCCTGCAGGCCGCTGGTGCCGACGATGTCGCCGGGCAGCACGTCCCCCTTGGCCTTGGCCACCTGCTCGGCCGAGGCCTCGCCGGCGCCGCCGAGGATGCCGACGGCGAAGCTGGCGCTGGGGGCCAGTGGCAGCTCGACGGGCAGGACGGCGACCCCGGGCATGGTCTTGGCGGCCGCGGGAACCTTGCCCTGGCGCAGGGTGATGGCCGGGACGAAGGCGCTCGGGCCGGCGCTGGAGACCCGCTTGGCGTAGGCGTCTGCGTCGATGTCGACGAGCTGGGCCAGGGTGCGGGCGGTGGTCTGGACGCTGGCCTGGGGCACCGACTTGTCGACCCCGACGCGCCAGGCGGTGGTCTGTTCCACCAGGGCCTGGCCATCCGCGCCGGTGATGGCGGCGCGGGTGGGCACGTCGCGCGTGTGGCGCAGTCGGGTGCTGGCGTCGAGGTCGGGCTGGACCACCTGGGGTTCCCAGCGCACCCGCCACTGCTGGCCGGCGAGTTCGAGGGTGGCGGTGCTGGTCCAGTCCCAGGTCTGGCTGCCCAGCGGAAGCCGGTGGGCCAGTTGTGCCGTCGCGGTTCCTGCCTTGTGGTCATAGCTGACCTGGCCTGGCGTGACGGTGGGGCGCAATCCGTCCATGCCGCCGACGAGCACGTCGAGCTCCTTCTGGGCGGCGCTGGCGGGGACCGACAGCGGGACGGCGGACAGGTCGTGGCTGCTCAGCCCCTTGGCCAGGGCGGTGAGGCTGGCGTCGGCGGCGGGGGCCCCGTCGGGCGGGGTGGTGGAGGAGCTGTCGGTGCAGCCGGTGAGCATGGCCAGGGCCGCGAGACCGGCCAGGGTGGACTTTGCAATCGATGCTGGGTTTCGCATGGCGCCTCCTGGGGGATTGGGCCGATCGTAACCGTCCGTCGGCGCCTCGGGGGCTTCTGGCGGCGGGTCGGGAATAGCTGGCACCCAGCTGCGGTTAAAGTAGATGAAACCTCAACTACCTGTTGGCGCGATCCTCTGCAGATCGAAGGAGCAGTCATGCAGATCGGCATCTTCACCATCGGCGACGTCACCGCCGATCCCACCAGCGGCACGATCCCCACCGAGAGCCAGCGGATCAAGGCCACCGTCGCGATCGCGAAGAAGGCCGAGGAGATCGGGCTCGACGTCTTCGCCACCGGCGAGCACCACAACCCGCCCTTCATCGCCCCGGCCAACCCGCCGATCCTGATGGCGCACCTGGCCGCCGTGACCCAGACGCTCATCCTGTCGACGGCCACCACCCTGATCACCACCAACGACCCGGTGCGCATCGCCGAGGACTACGCCTATGCGCAGCACCTGGCCGACGGCCGCATCGACCTGATGCTCGGCCGCGGCAACACCGGCCCGGTCTACCCCTGGTTCGGCAAGGACATCCGCCAGGGCATCAACCTGGCCCTGGAGAACTACAACCTGCTGCACCGGCTGTGGCGCGAGGACGTCGTGGACTGGAAGGGCAAGTTCCGCACGCCCCTGCAGGGCTTCACCGCCACGCCCCGTCCGCTCGACGAGGTGCCGCCCTTCGTCTGGCACGGCTCGATCCGTTCCCCGGAGATCGCCGAACAGGCCGCCTACTACGGTGACGGCTTCTTCCACAACAACATCTTCTGGAACATCGAGCACACCATGCAGATGGTCGACCTGTACCGCCAGCGCTACCAGCACTACGGCCACGGCCGGGCGCAGGATGCGATCGTCGGGCTGGGGGGACAGTTCTTCATGCGCAAGAACTCGCAGGACGCGGTCAAGGAGTTCCGCCCCTACTTCGACAATGCGCCGGTCTACGGACACGGCCCGTCGCTGGAGGAGTTCAGCTCCATGACCCCGCTGACGGTCGGATCGCCCCAACAGGTGCTGGAACGCTACCTGGGAATGACCGAGAAGGTGGGCCACTACCAGCGCCAGCTCTTCCTCATCGACCACGCCGGCCTGCCGCTCAAGACCGTGCTGGAGCAGCTGGACCTGCTGGGTGACATCCTGCCCGAGATGCGCAGGGGCTATGCCCAGGGGCGTCCGTCCGGCATCCCCGAGGCGCCCACCCACGCATCGATGGTGGCCGAGCGGGGTGCCGTCGCCGAGGCGGCACAGCACCACTTCGGTGACAAGAAGGACATCTGGACCGGGACCAGCGACCGGGACCAGAACGAGCTCTGAGGACGATCCCCGGAGGAAAATCGGGGCAAATGTCCAGAAATTCTTGTGGGCAAGGGGTGGCGCCTGTGCGCTGGCCCCTTGCCGTGTCATGATCG
>NZ_JBHWOO010000279.1:0-3437 GCF_043424415.1 Luteococcus sp.
CCCTGCGAACACCGCCACGACCTCAGCCATGAGATCGACGGCATCGTCGTCAAGGTCGATGCCCTCGCGGAACAGGACCGCCTCGGCTCCACGTCCCGGGCCCCCCGCTGGGCAATCGCGTACAAGTACCCGCCGGAGGAGGTCAACACCAAGTTGCTCGACATCGCGGTCAATGTCGGCCGCACCGGGCGGGTGACACCCTTCGGCGTGATGCAGCCGGTGAAGGTGGCCGGATCGACGGTCTCGATGGCCACCCTGCACAACGCTTTCGACGTCAAGCGCAAGGGCGTCCTGATCGGCGACACCGTCGTGCTGCGCAAGGCCGGCGACGTCATCCCCGAAATTCTCGGCCCGGTGGTGGAGCTGCGCGACGGCAGCGAGCAGGAGTTCGTGATGCCCACCCACTGCCCCTCCTGCGGCACGCAGCTGCGCCCCGAGAAGGAGGGGGACAAGGACATCCGCTGCCCCAACTCGCGCAGCTGCCCCTCCCAGCTGCGCGAACGGCTGTTCAGCCTTGCCTCGCGCTCGGGTCTCGACATCGAGGCGCTCGGCTTCCAGGGCGCGGATGCGCTGCTGGCCTCGGGTGTTCTGGCCGACGAGTCCGCCCTGTTCGACCTGACCCAGGACGACCTGCGACGCGTCCCCTTCTACACCCGGGCCGCCAACTCCAAGGACAGGCCCGAGGCGGTCGTCGACGGACGGGTGCTGTCGGCCAACGGACTCAAGCTGCTCGACAACCTCGCCAAGGCCAAGGAACAGCCGCTGTGGCGGGTGCTGGTGGCGCTGTCCATCCGGCACGTCGGCCCCACCGCGGCTCGTGCCCTGGCCACCCGCTTCGAGTCGCTGGACGCGATCAGCGCCGCCAGCGTCGAGGAGCTGGCCGACACCGAGGGCGTCGGCCAGGTGATCGCCGAGGCAGTCGTGGAATGGTTCGCCGTGGACTGGCACCGCCAGATCGTCGAGCGCTGGCGCGCCGCGGGGGTGCGGATGGCCGACGAACGTGACGAGTCCGTCGAACGCACCCTCGAGGGCCTGACGATCGTGGTGACCGGCGGGCTGGAGGGCTTCACCCGCGACAGTGTCAAGGAGGCCATCATCAGTCGTGGTGGCAAGGCCTCTGGCAGCGTGAGCAAGAAGACCGACTACGTGGTGGTGGGGGAGAATGCCGGATCCAAGGCCGCCAAGGCCGAGGAGCTCGGGCGCCCGATCCTCGACGAGGCGGCCTTCGTGAAGCTGCTGGCCGGCGGACCGGGGGCACTGGAGTGATGGGCGAGGATTCGCGCGACCCGTCGACCCGCGAGCACGAGTTCGCCGACCGGCTCAGTATGGCGATCGCCACCCGGGGGCTGACCCGGGAGCGCATCCGACAGCACCTGGGGGGCCGTGGCGCGCAGGTCTCAACGACAACCCTCAGTTACTGGTCCACCGGGCGTTAGCAGCCCACCCGGGGCAAGTCCATCAAGGACCTGGGGGAGGTGGCCATGGCCTCCTACGGCTGGCCTTCCGCAACAACGGCGACACCCAGGCCAGCGTCGGGCTGGGACTGACCCGGTCGCTGGAGCGTCTGGTGCTGGAGGCATGTTTCGACGGCGAGCTGCCGGCCCGCCCGGGGCGCACCTTCACCCAACCGGGTGGGGGCGAGGCCACGACCATCGACAAGCCCATCTACCTGCACGAGGGTACCGCCCAGGTCGCCATGGTGCACCCCGCCCCCGGCTGCACTCCATCGCCTGGCAGTGGTGAGACCCGCCCGGCTGTGTGTTGGGGTCCGCGCCGCCTCAGAAGAGCACCACATTGCGGGCTGGCTCGTCCACGGCGAACAGGTGGGCCAGGGCACGGGCCGCCTCGGGCGCGGCGGTGATGCGCTGTGCCGCCACCAGGGCCGGTACGCGCCCGGCACCGAAGTAGAGCTCGCCGAGCACGTCGATGCCCATCCGGGCCTCGGCGCGCTCCTCCTCGGGGGAGTCCGAGAGCTGTTCGACCCGGGCGTGGCCGTCGCTGACGGTGACCCGCCAGGTGCCGGGAGTGATCCCGAGAGGGTCGTCGACGGCCAGGACGATGCTGCCGTCGTGGTCCCAGCCACGGACCCGCAGCATTTCGGCCACGTCGAGGATGCGCAGCCAGATCTGGTCCGACTCGCCCGTGGTCCTCACCAGCCGGTGGTCCACCAGGGCCTCGCGCAGCGCACTGGCAGGGGAGAACTGGTGCACGACGGCCTTGGTCACCAGGTCGATGTTGGTCAGGTACTGCCACAGCGCCAGCTCGGCGTCGCCGTCGGCCACCATCCACTGCACGGTGAGCTTGTCCGACTCGTCGCCGAGGGTGAACACGACCGCACCGACGGGACGGGTGCCTTCCAGCGCGATGGCGGCGCGCAGGCTGGTGGCCTCGGCCTGCTTCTCCCAGTCGTACTCGCCGCTCCAGCCGACGCGGTGGTGGGCCATCGGTTCGTGGGCGCCGCGGTGGCGGGCGAGGAAGTCCTCCAGCAGGTCGGCCACCAGGCCGCTGGCCGTGGAGGGGTCGGCCGCCTCGACGGTGGCGCGCGGCTCGTGGCGCAGCTGGAAGCGGCCATCGAGGGCCACCTCGACCGACTGGCGGCGAAGCGCCACCCCGAAGCCGAAGCGGCCGTAGATGCCGGCCTCGCTGGCGGTCAGGCTGGCGACGGGGCGTCCGTCGGCGCGGGTCTGGGTGAGTTCGTCGGCCATCATCCGGCGCAGCAGGCCCTTGCGGCGGTCGGTGGTGCGCACCGTGACGTCAGTGATGTAGCGCGCGGTGACCAGCTGTCCGCCGACATTGATGCGGTGGTCGAGACTGCCGAGTGTGGCCACCGGCAGCGATCCCATGCCGAGTTCGTCCAGGGGCTGGTCGCGGTGCACCGATCGCCACCGCTGCCCGTCGGCGCTGGCCGCCGCCCACCATCGGCGGGTCGTCTCGTCGCTGCCGCGGCCCTCGTTGAAGCCGAGCCTGACGGCGGCCAGCCAGTCCCTGGTCCGGTCGTCGAGTTCTCCACCGGCGGTGCGTTCGCTGAAACGGTAGGCGTCCATGACCTCGACGCTACCCACAGGCCGTGGGGCAGGCCAGCACATTTCGGCGGCCACGGCCCGTCGCGGAGTCTGGAAGACTGGCGCCATGCGCGTACACATTGCCACCGACCACGCCGCCTTCGAGCTCAAGGAGTACCTGCGCGAGCAGCTCACCTCCGCCGGCCATGAGGTCGTCGACCACGGCGCCACCTCCTATGACGCCGAGGACGACTACCCCGACACCTGCATCCCCTGTGCGGAGGCGGTTGTCGCCGATCCCGAGAGCCTGGGCATCGTGCTGGGCGGATCGGGCAATGGGGAACAGCTGGCCGCCAACCGGGTCAAGGGATGCCGCGCGATCCTGGCCTACAGCACCGAGATCGCCAGCCTGGGCCGCGAGCACAACAATGAGCC
>NZ_JBHWOO010000280.1:0-7720 GCF_043424415.1 Luteococcus sp.
CGAGTGCACCCCCTGCGGGGCGCCGGCCACCATCGTTCATGCCGTGGTGCGGATCAGACCAGGCCCATCGCGATCATCGCGTCGGCAACCTTGACGAAGCCGGCGATGTTGGCGCCAAGCACGTAGTCGCCGGGGGCGCCGTACTCCTCGGCGGTGTCGACGCAGTTGTCGTGGATGTTCTCCATGATGCTGGCCAGGCGCTCCTCGGTGTACTCGAAGCTCCAGGAGTCACGCGAGGCGTTCTGCTGCATCTCCAGCGCCGAGGTGGCCACGCCACCGGCATTGGCCGCCTTGCCGGGGGCGTAGGCGACCTTGTCGGCCTTGAAGACCTCGATGCCGCCGGGCGTGGTGGGCATGTTGGCGCCCTCGGCCACGGCCTTCACGCCATTCTTGACCAGTTCCTTGGCGTCGTCCTCGCTGAGCTCGTTCTGCGTGGCGCAGGGCAGGGCGACATCGGTGGGGATGTTCCACACGCTGCCCTCGGTGTGCAGCGTGGCGCCCTTGCGTCGCTCGACGTAGTCGGCGGCGCGACCGCGCTCCACCTCCTTGACCTGCTTGAGCAGGTCGAGGTCGATGCCTGCCGGGTCGTGGACATAGCCCGAGGAGTCGCTGAAGGAGTGACACAGGGCACCGAGCTGCTGGGCCTTCTCGATCGCATAGATCGCCACATTGCCACCGCCCGAGACGGTGACGCGCTGACCGTCGAGTCCACCGTTCATGCGTTCCATCATCCGGTTGGCGAACAGCACGGTGCCGTAGCCCGTGGCTTCGGTGCGCACCAGCGAACCGCCCCAGGTGAGGCCCTTGCCGGTCAGCACACCCGCCTCGTAGCGGTTGGTGATGCGGCGGTACTGGCCGAACAGGTAGCCGATCTCGCGGCCGCCCACGCCGATGTCGCCGGCGGGCACGTCGGTGTACTCACCCAGGTGACGGTACAGCTCGGTCATGAAGGACTGGCAGAAGCGCATGACCTCGGCGTCGCTCTTGCCACGGGGGTCGAAGTCCGAACCACCCTTGCCGCCGCCGATCGGCATGCCGGTCAGGGAGTTCTTGAAGACCTGCTCGAAACCGAGGAACTTGACGATGCCCAGGTAGACGCTGGGGTGGAAGCGAAGGCCGCCCTTGTACGGGCCCAGGGCCGAGTTGTACTCGACGCGGAAGCCGCGGTTGATCTGCACCTTGCCCTCGTCGTCCATCCACGGGACACGGAAGATGATCTGGCGCTCGGGCTCGCACATCCGCTCGAGCACGGCTCCTGCAGTGTACTGGGGGTTGCGCTTGAGCACGGGGCTCAGGCTGTCGAGCACCTCCTTCACGGCCTGGTGGAATTCCACCTCGCCGGGGTTGCGCTTCACGACGGTCTCGTAGACCTGGTCGAGATCAGCCATCTGGGGCTCCTTCCTCTGGTGCGCAGACGCACACCGTCCGATCTCCACCACGGAAATCTCGACCTGGCGCAAGTGCCCTCAAGCCGTTCCGTGGATGGCCGCTGCACGAGCAGCGACGTGGAAAAGGCTACAGATTCCCATTCCTCGACATCGAAATGGTCACGATGTGACCTTCGCGGCAGCGGAGCCCCGCCTGCCCTACCGTCCCGCCTCCACGGCGGGGACGACAACGGGTCAGGCCTCCGGGTCCTCTGCGCCCTGGGCTGCCAGCTGGCCGCAGGCGCCGTCGATCTCCTGGCCGCGCGTGTCGCGCACGGTGACCGGGATCTGCCAGTTCTCCAGCGTCTTGACGAAGGCCTGCTCGTCGCTCTTGCGTGAGGCCGTCCACTTCGATCCCGGGGTCGGGTTCAGCGGGATCAGGTTGACGTGTGCCCAGCCCCAGTCACCGCGCTCCTTGATCCGCTTGGCCAGCAGCCGCGCACGCTCCACCTGGTCGTTGATGTCCTTGATCAGGATGTACTCGATGCTCACCCGGCGACGCGTGGTCTCGGCATAGGCGAAGGCGGCGTCCAGCACCTCGTCGACCTTGTAGCGGGTGTTGATCGGCACCAGTTCGTCGCGCAGCTCGTCGTCGGGGGCGTGCAGGCTGATTGCCAGCGTGATCGGCAGCCCCTCCGCGGTGAGCTGGTTGATCTTCGGCACCAGGCCCACGGTGGAGACCGTGATGCCCCGCCGGCTCATCCCCAGCCCGTCCGGGGCCGGGTCGCTGATGGCGTGGACGGCCGACATCACGGCCTTGTAGTTGGCCAGCGGCTCACCCATGCCCATGAAGACGATGTTGTTCACCTGGCCGACGCCACCGGGCAGGTCGCCTGCGGCCAGCACCTGCTCGGCGTGCATCACTTGGGCGACGATCTCGCCGGCCGACATGTTGCGCTGCAGGCCGCCCTGGCCCGTCGCGCAGAAGGGGCAGGCCATGCCGCAGCCGGCCTGCGAGGAGATGCACAGCGTGTTGCGCACATGGCTGCGCTCGCCCGTGGGGTCGTCGCGACGCACGCCGTAGCGCATCAGCACCGACTCCACCAGGGCGCCGTCGTGCAGCCGCCACAGGGTCTTGACGGTGGTGTCCCCGTCACAGCGCTGTTCGTTGACCGGGCTGATGAGTTCGGGGAAGAACTTGTCGGCCACCTGCTCACGGGCTGCGGCCGGAAGGTCGGTCCAGGTGGTCGGATCGGTCTCGAAGCGCTCGAAGTAGTGCTTGGAGATCTGCTTGGCCCGGAAGGCGGGCAACCCCATCTCCTTGACCGCTGCCACCCGCTCGTCGACGGACAGGTCGATCCAGTGAGGGGCAGGCTTGCCCCGCCGCGGGGCCTTGAAGACCAGCGGCAGGGCCTTGCCCTCGGCCAGCGGCTCTGCGGGCAGGGTCAGCTCGGCCTGCGGGCGCGGTGCCGCGTGGTTGCGGCCGTCGGGGGCGCTCATGCGGCCGGCACCATCATGAACATGGCGAACCACGCCACGGGGGCTGCCACCAGCAGCGAGTCGAGCCTGTCCATCACGCCTCCATGTCCGGGCAGGAAGGAACTCATGTCCTTGATGCCCACGTCCCTCTTCACCATCGACTCCACCAGGTCACCTGCGGTGCCGAAGGCCACCAGCAGCACACCCAGCAGCATTCCCACCAGCCAGGAGGCGTGCAACAGCCAGTGGCTGCAGGCCGCACCCAGCAGCATGCCTGCCGTCACCGACCCGACGAAGCCCTCCCAGGTCTTCTTCGGGCTCACCTTCGGGGCCATCGGATGCTTCCCGAAGAGCACCCCTGCGATGTAGCCGCCGGTGTCGGAGGCGATCACGCACAGCAGGAAGGTGATGATCCTGGCCCGGCCGTTGTCGTCGGCCAGCATCAGCGAGACCGTCGACCCCATCAGCGGCACATAGGCCAGGGTGAACAGGCTGGCCGAGGCGTCACGAACGAAGCCCTCGGCCCCGCGAGACAGACGCATCACCAGACAGCCCAGCGAGGTCAACGCGAGCAGACCGATGATCAGGCTGTTCGCCGGCAGGTTGGTCGTGCTGGACTGTCCGGCGTGGTAGGCCCCGATGACGCTGGCGAGTGTTCCCACCACAAGGGGCGCCACCTCCGATCGCGCGCCGATGCGCGCCATCGCCCGGTGCAGTTCGACGACGCCCAGGCTCAAGGCCACCGCCACGAACAGCACGAAGCCCCAGTTCCACCACGCCAGCGTGACCACGACCGAACCGAACAAAGCCACGCCGACCCCGATCGCGGCCGGCAGGTTCCTGCCGGCCCGCGAGGTCTTGGGTGGGGGCGTGACGTTGCTCGGCGAGATCTTCTCCTGGCTCATCGGATGCAAGCTGCTCAGACCTCGAGCAGCTCGGCCTCCTTGCTCTTGAGCAGCTCGTCGATCTGCTCGACGTACTTCTTGGTGGTGGCGTCCAGCTGCTTCTCGGCGCGACTTGCCTCGTCCTCGCCGATCTCCTTGTCCTTCTCCAGGCGCTTGATCGCGTCATTGGCGCTGCGGCGAACGTTGCGGATCGCGACGCGACCCTCCTCGGCCTTGTGCTTGGCCATCTTCACGTACTCCTTGCGGCGGTCCTCGGTCAGGGCCGGCAGGATGCAGCGGATCATGTTTCCGTCATTGGACGGGTTCACGCCCAGGTCGGAGTCGCGGATCGCCTTCTCGATCGCGTTGACCGCGGAACGGTCGAAGGGCGTCACCAAGATGGTGCGCGCCTCGGGCGACTGGAAGGTCGCCAGCTGCTGCAGCGGGGTGGGGGCGCCGTAGTAGTCCACCAGGAGGCGGTTGAACATGGCCGGGTTGGCGCGACCGGTGCGGATGCCGGCGAAGTCCTCGCGGGAGAAGTCCACGGCGGCGCCCATCTTCTTCTCGGCGTCCTTGATGATGTCGGTGATCACGATGATTCCTTCGGTCGTTGCTGGGTCTGTGCCGGGCCGGTGGGCTCAGCGATGGATGGTGGTGCCGAGCTTCTCGCCGTTGGCCGCCTTGGCGATGTTGCCGTCGACGGTCAGGTTGAAGAAGACCATCTTCAGGTCGTTGTCGCGGGCCAGGGAGATGGCGGCGGCATCGGCGACCTTCAGGTCCTTGGCGAGGTAGTCGTCGTAGCTGAGATCGTCGAACATGCGCGCGTCGGGATTGGTGCGCGGGTCGGAGTCGAAGACCCCGTCGACCCCCTGCTTGCCCATCAGGAGGGCTTCGCAGCCGATCTCGAGGGCCCGCTGGGCCGAGACCGTGTCGGTGGAGAAGTAGGGCATTCCGGCACCGGCGCCGAAGATGACCACACGGCCCTTCTCCAGGTGCCGCGAGGCGCGACGGGGGATGTAGGGCTCGGCGACCTGGGTCATGGTGATGGCGCTCTGCACGCGGGTGGGGACGCCGGCCTTCTCGCAGAAGTCCTGCAGGGCAATGGCATTCATCACGGTGCCGAGCATGCCCATGTAGTCGGCACGCTCGCGCTCCATGCCGCTCTGGGACAGTTCAGCGCCGCGGAAGAAGTTTCCGCCGCCCACGACGATGGCCACCTGGATGCCACTGTTGGCGACATCTGCCACCTGCGCCGCAATATTGCTCACGACGGCCGGATCGACCCCGATCTTGCCGCCACCAAAGACCTCGCCTGACAGCTTCAGCAGCACTCGCTTGTAGGGCTTGCTCACATTTCCTCCTCCAGGGTCATGCCGACCGCCTGCACGTCGAACCGACGACCGACCCTCACGGGCCTGCGGCATGGGCCACGTCATGACGTGGTTGCTCGCCACTCTACTGAACTTTGGCGCCGTGGGCCGACGAGGGCGAGCCCCCGCTGCCCGGACGCGACGATGGGGAGGGGCTCCGAAGAGCCCCTCCCCACTGGGCCGTCCCGCGACTGGAGGCCGGCAGCGCCTGCCTCCAGTTGGGGGGCGACGATCAGGCGCCGGCGGACAGGCGCACGAAGCGGGTGATCTTCACCCCGGCGGCGTCCAGCAGCTGGCCGACGGTCTTCTTGTCGTCCGAGACGGCAGGCTGCTCGACCAGGCAGACATCCTTGTAGAAGCCGTTGAGGCGACCCTCGACGATGCGGGACAGGATGTTCTCCGGCTTGCCCTCCTCGCGAGCGGTCTCCTCGGCGATGCGCTTCTCCTTCTCCAGCACATCGGCGGGAACGTCCTCGCGGGAGACGTACTGCGGCATCATCGAGGCGATCTGCAGCGCCACGGAGTGAACCAGCTGGGCGTCGTCACCGGTGTACTCGACCAGCACGCCGACCTGCGGAGGCAGGTCCTGCGAGCGACGGTGCAGGTAGGTGTGGGTCTCGCCCTCGTAGCTGACGGCGTCCTTGAGCTCGAGCTTCTCACCGATCTTGGTGGCCAGGGCCTCGACGGCCTCCTTGACGGTGCCCTCGTCGAGCTTGACGGCATTGGCGGCCTCGACGTCATTGGCGCCCTCGGCGGCCACGGCGGTGACGATCTTGTCGGCCAGGGCGATGAACTCACCGTTCTTGGCGACGAAGTCGGTCTCGGAGCCGAGCTGGATGATGCTCTTGCCGGAGCTCGCCACGATGCCATTGCTGGCCTCGCGGTCGGAGCGCTTGGCCATCTTGGCCTGGCCGGTGACGCGCAGGATCTCGATCGCGCGCTCGAAGTCGCCGTCGGCCTCGGTCAGGGCCTTCTTGGCGTCCATCATGCCGGCGCCGGTGGCGTCGCGCAGCTTCTTGACCTCAGCAGCAGTGATTGCCATGTGTCTTTCCGTTCTTGGAAGGGTTGGAGGACGGATCAGTTGTTCGCGGCGGGAGCCTCGGTGGCGGCCTGCTCGGCAGTCACCTCGGTGGTCTCCTCGGCCGGGGCCGGGGTGGCCTCGGCGGCGGGCTGCTCGGTGGAGGCCTCGGCGGCGGGCTGCTCGGCGGAGGCCTCGGCGGCGGCCTGCTCGGCGGCGGACTTGTCGCCCTCGTGGCCGGCCAGCAGCTCCTTCTCCCAGTCGGCCATCGGCTCGGCGGGGGCCTCGCCACCGGCGTTGCCACCGGAGCGCTTCATGAGGCCATCGGCGGCGGCGTCGGCGATGATGCGGGTCAGCAGCGAGACCGAACGAATGGCGTCGTCATTGCCCGGGATCGGGAAGTCGACCTCGTCGGGATCGCAGTTGGTGTCGAGGATGGCGACGACGGGGATGTGCAGCTTGCGCGCCTCGTCGATGGCCAGGTGCTCCTTCTTGGTGTCGACAACCCAGACGGCCTGCGGAGCGCGGGCCATCTCGCGGATGCCGCCGAGGGTCTTCTCCAGCTTGTCCTTCTCGCGCTTGAGGCCCAGGAGCTCCTTCTTGGTGAGACCGGAGGCGGCCACGTCCTCGAAGTCCATGACCTCGAGCTCCTTGAGGCGGTGCACGCGCTTGATGACCGTCTGGTAGTTGGTGAGCATGCCGCCCAGCCAACGCTGGTTCACGTAGGGCATGCCGACACGGGTGGCCTGCTCGGCGATGGTCTCCTGCGCCTGCTTCTTGGTGCCGACGAACAGGATCTGGCCGCCGCGGGCGACGGTCTGGCTGACGAAGGCGTAGGCCTTGTCGATGTAGGTCAGCGACTGCTGCAGGTCGATGATGTAGATGCCATTGCGCTCGGTGAAGATGAAGCGCTTCATCTTGGGGTTCCAACGACGGGTCTGGTGTCCGAAGTGGACGCCGCTCTCGAGCAGCTGGCGGGTGGTGACGACGGCCATGGCCGGTCCTTTCCTTCTCGCGGGCGCACTGCACCCGCACGGTTTCCATCGGCACCGAGCGGTTCGGTGCCACCTGATGCGCCCTCCGCCACCTGCCGCGCGGGACGCGGAACCGATGGTGGCCTGAGCCCGACTGTTCGGGATCGACGCATGCGAAGTCAGTCCGGATCGGTCCGGACCGCATCGGAATCCTACGCCCCGCGCGGGGTGGTCGCCAAACGGTCACGCTCCACCACGGGCTTGTCCACAGCTTGGCTGGCACCGAGGATCCATCCACAGCCCCTCCGCACCGTGACGCCGGGGCTGTGGCCACCCGCACACTGCAACCATGAGGACCTTCTGCCTGCGCTCCTGGCGCGCCCTGGTCGCCTGCTGGGCCCTGACCCTGCTCGCCGCCGGGGTCTCGCTCGGCTCCCCCATCGGTCTGTCCACCACTGCCCTGGCCGCACCACCACCGCCAGCCAGGACCAGACCGGCCCCGCCCCGGCCCGCACCCCCTCCGCAGGCACCGCCGCGCCCGGTTCCCACCGGGAGCAGCGCTCCCAGACCCGCACCTGCCCTGGTCGCCGGCTGGGCCCTGACCCTGCTCGCCGCCGGGGTCTCGCTC
>NZ_JBHWOO010000281.1:0-3666 GCF_043424415.1 Luteococcus sp.
TTCTCTGCTGGCCCCCGGCTTCTTCCAGACGCGTCTGGAGGAGTCGGGCGCCGATGCCATCAGCGCCCCGCTGGGGGCCCACCCGGCGATCGTGGAGGCCCTGGCAGCCTGCCTTGACCGGGCACGCGAGGAGCGCCTGGCGGCCTGAGCGCGGCCTCCGGACGGATACGACGAGGGCCGACACCCCTGTGGGTGCCGGCCCTCGTCACGTGCTGACCCGTGCCGGCCAGGCGGCTCAGGCGCTGGCGGCCTGCTGGCAGCGCAGCGCCCGGCGGGCCGCGTCGGCCTGCTCCAGCAGGATCCGACGCACGCTGGGGGCCGTCTGCTCGTCGGCAGCCAGCTCGTCGACCCTGGACAGGAAGTCCTCGTCGGCCACCGGGTGCGGGAACAGGTAGAGCAGCACGTGCTGGGTGGCGGCGGTGCCGCGACGGTCCCAGCCCTGTTCGCCGGCGCTGATGGTGCGGGCCAGCTCCAGGTAGCGCTCGGCATAGGGACGCAGCATGTCGGCCTGGCCATAGCTCCAGAAGCCGGCGCACATCCGTAGGTGGGTGCCATTGGGCACCGACTCGTCGGTGGTGGCCTGCACCCAGGCGCGCTCCTTGGAGTCCGCGTCGGCGAGCGCCGCCCGGGCCCCCGCTGCCCACTCGGCACCAGTGATCGTCTGGTCCCGCTCAGCCTCGGCATCGATTCCCGCCCCGTCGATGGCGCCCAGGCGGGCCAGCGAACCGACAATCCGCCAGCGCAGGTCGGCATCCACCTCGAGACCCTCCGGGACCTCGTCGCCGTCCAGCCAGGCCTGCAGCAGGGCGGCGCCGGTGGGTCCGTCGACGGCCTCGACCAGCGCCGAGGCGAAGGCCAGCTGGTGGTCACTGCCCGGCTCGGCATCCTTGAGCAGACCGGCGAAGCCGGCCACCAGTCGGCCACGGCTGGCGGGACGCTGCTCGGCCGGGGTGTAGGCGATGGCGGCGGTGGCGGCCTGCGCCCGCAGTGCCCGCACCGCATTCGGGTCGGACTCGGTGCCGATGCCGCCGAGCACCAGCTCGACGTAGGCGCTGGGCGACAGCTGGGCGTCGCGGCACATGTCCCAGGCGGCGGACCAGCACACGGCACGGGCCAGGGGGTCCTCCAGCTGGTGGATGTGCCGGGTCAGGGCGCGCATCGAGGCCTCGTCCAGGCGCACCTTGGCATAGGTGAGGTCACGGTCGTTGAGCAGCACCAGGTCACCGCGGTGCTGGCCCACCAGCGCCTCGATGGGGGTGCGCTCGCCGGTGACGTCCACCTCGATGCCGTGGCGACGGCGCAGCATCGGGTGCTCTCCCTCCGCGTCCAGGGCGAAGATGCCGATGGCGATGCGGTGTGTGCGCAGGGTGGGGTGGGCCTCGTCGGCCTCCTGGACCACGTCGAAGCGGGTGATGCGCCCCAGCTCGTCGGTGTCGAAGTCGGCACGCAGGGTGTTCGGGCCGGTGGTCTCCAGCCAGGTGGCGGTGAAGTCCGAAAGGTCACGGCCACTGGACAGCTCCAGCGCGTCCAGCAGGTTGGTCAGCTCGGTGTTGCCGAAGGCGTGGCGCTCGAAGTAGGTGCGCACGCCGCCCAGGAACTCCTCGGTGCCGACGAAGGCCACCAGCTGCTTGAGCACCGAGGCGCCCTTGGCATAGGTGATGCCGTCGAAGTTCTGCTCCACCGCCTCCAGGTCCACCATGTCGGCGGCGATCGGGTGGGTGGTGGGCAGCTGGTCCTGGCGGTAGGCCCAGCTCTTGCGGTTGTTGCAGAAGCCCACCCACGGGTCGCTGCCGCCGTCGTCGGCATTGATGCGTGCCATGGCGTGGTGGCTGGCCCATTCCGCGAAGGACTCGTTGAGCCACAGGTCGTCCCACCAGTGGATCGTCACCAGGTTGCCGAACCACATGTGGGCCAGTTCGTGCAGGATCGTGTTGTCGCGGCTCTCGTACATCTCGGCGCCGACGCGGGAGCGGAAGAGGTACTCGTCGCGGAAGGTGACGCAGCCCGCATTCTCCATGGCGCCGGCGTTGAACTCCGGCACGAAGACCTGGTCATAGGAGTCGAAGGCGTAGGCGTGGGCGAAGTCGGCCTCGAAGACATCGAAGCCGCGCTGGGTGGTGCGCATGATGCGTTCGTCGTCGAGGAAGTCGGCCATCGACTGGCGGCACATCACCGAGGCGGGGATCTCACCGCGGATGCTGCGGATGGTGTGCTCGACGCGGTGGTATTCGCCGGCCACCAGGGCGGTGATGTAGCTGGGGACCGGCTCGGTGGGGGCGAACTCCCAGATGCCGCAGCCATTGGCACCGTCCTGGGGCTCGACGGCGACGGTATTGCTCACCACGGTCCAGTGGCGTGGGGCGACAACGTTGAGCTGGAAGGTGGCCTTCTGGTCGGGCTGCTCGAAGTTCGCGAACATGCGACGCGCGTCGGCGGTCTCGAACTGGGTGTACAGGTAGACCTTGTCGTCGGCCGGGTCGACGAAGCGGTGCAGGCCCTCGCCGGTGTGGGAGTAGCGGCACAGTGCGGTGATGGTGAGGGTGTGCTCGCCGGGCTCGCTGGTGAAGGGCAGGCGGCCGTCGGCATAGCTGGCGGGATCGAGCTGGGTCTCGTCCAGCCAGGCGTCGAGCACCTCGTCGGCGATGAGGTCGATGTGGCTGTCTCCGCCGGCGGAGGTGAAGGTGGCCTCGCTGGTGGAGATGAAGGTATCGGCATCGGCCAGCGGCTCGCCCTCCAGGTCGAACCCCGACAGGTCGACGGTGACCAGGTAGGACTTGGCGGTGATGACCTGTGATCGCTGCCTTGCCTGGTCACGGGTGATGTTGGCTGGCTTCATGGGCCCGGGCCTTCCTCGATGCGTGTGTGGGGGGGATCCCCGAACGGATCGGTCGGGAGTCCAGAGCGTGAGCCTACCCGTCGCTCCCGCGTGGGCAAGGAGGCGGGCCGGGCAACTCCCGGTCACCCCTGGGCCCGCGACGTAGGCTGGGAGGCATGACGACACAGGTTGACTTCTGGTTCGATCCGCTGTGCCCGTGGGCCTGGATGACCTCTCGCTGGATGCTGGAGGTGGAGGAGGTGCGCGACGTGCACACCACCTTCCACGTGATGAGCCTCTCCGTGCTCAACGACGGCCGGGACGTGCCCGAGGACTACAAGGAGCACATGCTCGAGGGCTGGGTGGGCGTCCGCGCCAGCCTGCTCGTGGAGCAGCAGTACGGCAGTGAGAAGCTGCGCGAGTTCTACAGCGCGCTGGGTACCCGCTATCACTTGGGCAAGGAGCCGAAGACCGCCGAGACGGTGCGCGCCGCGCTGGCCGAGTGCGGCCTGGACGAGTCCATCGCCGAGAAGGCGGACGCTTGGAAGCCGGGCGACGCCCCGGACTCGCTGGATGCCGACCTGCGCAAGAGCCACCACGAGGGCATGGACCCGGTGGGCGACGAGGTGGGCACTCCGGTGATCCACATCAACGGCAAGGCGCTGTTCGGCCCCGTGATCAGCCCCGCCCCGAAGGGTGAGCAGGCCGGGCGCCTGTTCGACGGTTTCGCGCTGGTCACCGAGTACGACGGCTTCTACGAGCTCAAGCGCACCCGGACGGTCGGCCCGATCTTCGACTGATCAGCCGCTCCCCGGTGAAGTGTGCGCCCCAGCCCTCGACATCGAGAGTGA
>NZ_JBHWOO010000282.1:0-2872 GCF_043424415.1 Luteococcus sp.
ACTGTCTTGCGGTCTGGTTCTGGCGGAGAGCCTCAGAGCTGGCTGGCTCGCATCAGCTCCATCAGCTGGCGGGCGACGCCGTCGTCCTCATTGCTGCCGCAGCGTGCCCCGGCCGCGGCGACCGCTTCCTGATCCGCCTCGGCCATCGCCCACGACTGCCCGGCCCAGGTGAGCATCTCGACGTCATTGGGGGCGTCGCCGAAGGCCGCCACCTCGTCTGCCGCGATGCCCAGCGTGCGGCACAGCTCGGCCAGGGCGGTGGCCTTGGTGACACCACCCGCGGCCATCTCGACGAAATCGGCACCCGAGGTGGTGACGTGCACGCCCTCGACGCCCAGCTCGCGCAACTGCCCGGCCAGCTCCAGCGCGGGCACCTCGGGGTGGCGGGCCAGCAGCTTCAGGGCCGGCGCATCGACGATCTGCTCCAGACCCATGGAGACCGAGGCCGCCATCGCCGGCTGGTGGTCGTCGGGGCCGGTGATGGCCCGGTAGTCGTCCTCCAGGCCGAAGGTGGCACCACGGTCACGGACCGTCGCGAAGACCGTCCCGGGCAGCTGCTCGCGCGCCGCGGACGTGAGCCGGGCAAGGGCCTCGGGTTGCACCAGGTGCTCGAAGGCCACCTCGCCGGTGCCCAGGTGCTGCGCCAGGGCGCCGTTGACGCAGATGGCCCAACCAGTCAGGCCGCAGGCCTCGGCGATCGGCGCCAGGCCGCGGGGCTGGCGCGCCGTCACCGGGACGACGGGCACGCCCCGCTCCTGCACCGCATCGGTGACGCTGCGGGTCCACGCGCTGACCGTCTTGTCGGCGCGCAGCAGCGTGCCGTCCAGATCGGTGGCGACGAGACGGATCATCGCTTCACACCAGCGGGGCCGGCTTGGCCGAACCCTCGACGTAGCGGCGCCCCTCGAAGGCGCGCCCCAGGGTCACCTCGTCGGCATATTCCAGGTCGCCGCCGACCGGCAGGCCGGAGGCCAGGCGCGAGATGCGCAGGCCCATGTCCTTCAACAGGCGGCTCAGGTAGGTGGCCGTCGCCTCGCCCTCGGTGTTGGGGTCGGTGGCCAGGATGATCTCGGTGACAGTGCCGTCGGCGAGCCGGCTGAGCAGCTCACGGATGTGCAGGTCGGCCGGGCCCTTGCCGTCGATCGGGCTGATCGCGCCGCCGAGCACGTGGTAGAGGCCGCGGAACTCGCGGGTGCGCTCGATGGCGATGACGTCCTTGGACTCCTCGACCACGCAGATCACCGTCTGGTCGCGACGTGAGTCGCGGCAGATCCGGCAGGTCTCCTCCTGCGAGACGTTGAAGCAGACCTGGCAGAAGCGGGCACGCGCCTTCACCTCGCTGACGACGCGGGCGAAACGCTGCACGTCCTCGTCGGGCTGGTCGAGCATCCAGAAGGCGATCCGCTGGGCGCTCTTGGGCCCGACGCCGGGCAGCCGGCCCAGCTCGTCGATCAGGTCCTGTACCGGGCCCTCGTACATCAGAAGCCGAGCTGGCCCATGTCCGGCATGCCGGGCATGACGGACTCGGCCTTCTCGGCCACCTTCGCCGACGCGTCGCGCACGGCCGCCAGCACCAGGTCGGACAGGCCCTCGGCGTCCTCGGGATCGATGGCCTCGGGCTTGATCACCAGGCCGGTCAGCTCACCGGTTCCGGTCATGGTGGCCTCCACCAGGCCGCCGCCGGCGGTGCCGGTGAAGGAGGAGTCGGCCAGCTGCTGCTGCGCCTGGGCCAGCTGGGCCTGCATCTGCTGCGCCTGGGCCAGCAGGCTGTTCATGTCCATGCCTTCAGGGAACACGGGTCGTCCTCTCGTCGGTGGGGGCTCGATGCCTTCGGCAAGCCTACGTGCTGGCACTGACAACTCCGACGGGTTCAGCTCAAGGCCTGAGTACCCAGCCGCAGGGTCGCCGCGACGGCCCGCGCCGTGCGCTCCACGTTCTCCCCCGCCTCCGCCAGCGCCTCGTCCAGGCTGGACAGCCGCCCGATCACCGGGAAGATCGCGTCGAAGCCCTCGTCGTAGAGGGTCTCGATGCCGCTGCCGAGGCTCCCGCACACGGCCACCACCGGCACCCCGGCGGCGACGGCCACGTCGGCGACCCCCTTGGGCGTCTTGCCGAAGCGCGTCTGGGAGTCCATCCGCCCCTCGCCGGTCACCACGAGACTCGCGCCCTGCACCGCCTCGGCCAGGCCACTGTGCTCGATCACGATCTCGACGCCGCGGCGCAGCTCGGCGCCACAGAAGGCCACCAACCCCGCACCCAGACCGCCGGCCGCACCAGCTCCGGGACGTTCCACGATCCCCGCCCCGAAGTCCTGCTCCAGCAGGCTTCCCCAGTGGGCCAGGGCCTGGTCGAGCTCGGCGACGCACTCGGCGTCCGCCCCCTTCTGGGGCCCGTAGACGGCGCTGGCCCCATCCGGCCCGCACAGCGGATTGGTCACGTCGCAGGCCACGACGAAACTGCTCCTGGCGAGGCGTTCGTCGAGCCCCGACAGGTCGATGCGCTCCAGCCGGGCCAGTGCCGCCCCGCCAGGCTCCAGCTCCTTGCCGTCCGCGTCGAGCAGCCGGGCGCCGAGGGCCTGCGCCATGCCGGCACCGCCGTCATTGGTGGCGCTGCCGCCGATGCCCACCAGGATGGTTTCGGCGCCGCGGTCGAGGGCGGCGGCGATGAGCTGGCCGGTTCCGCGTGTGCTGGCCCGGCGCGGGTCCCGCTCGGCCGCGGTGACCAGGCCGATCCCGCTGGCCTCGGCCATCTCGATGACGGCAGTGGTTCCGTCGCCCAACATCCCCCAGGTGGCCTCCACCCGATCGCCGAGCGGCCCGTCGACGGTGGTCTGCACGAAGCTCCCGCCGGTGGCGTCGACCAGCGACTGCAC
>NZ_JBHWOO010000283.1:0-4625 GCF_043424415.1 Luteococcus sp.
GGTCCGATCCGGTACGTGCCCAGCGCGTCCCGCCCTCCATCCCGAGAAGCCCTCGTCACGTCAACTGCGGTTACGGATGGATCCTGGAGCGTCCACAAGTGGGCCGCGAAGTGTTCGAACTCGGTCGGGCGAGGACTGAAGTGTCCATGAATCAGCTCAAGCATGGCTTGCTCGTCCGGGCGCTGTGGGAGTTGCTCGTCCTTGGACCGGACCTGCAATGTGCGAGGCGCAGCCAAGGGTGAGTAGATGCGGCCCTGTACCCAGCGTCGCCACGCCGGTGGACAAGCTTCACGTGCACGGCCGGCAGCGATGTTGTCGAGCCAGTCGCGCTCGATCGTCGCCACGTCGAGAACGGTGAAGTGGGCGTGGTAGTTCTGGAAGCGCTTGCGCTGCGTGGTTCGCCACACCGCCACAAGCTCCTCCTCTTGGCTCAAGCCCTTGAAGCCCGGAACCAGTAGCCCGCGAAAGCGCACGTCGCGCCCGGTGCCGACCTTCTCGAACAGGAAGATGGGCGGAACCGTTGCCCTGGATTGAGGGCTCTCGTGTGACGCCTCGAAGATGTTGCGCAGCAGCAGGTTGCCCTTGCGCCGGGTGTCGTGCAGCTCATGCCCGGCCGTGCGGTTGTCGCCGTAATAGGTGAACTGGCCAGTCTCCGGATCCAACCGATCGGGCCAGTCGGTCTCTCCGCCCGAGGTGTAGAGCACGATGACCCTCACGTCATTGCGCATAGGGCTGCCCTTGTAACGAAAACCGCCCTGGTTGCCGACGGGCAGGATCTTGCCGATTGGGTCGTCTCCGGCATGGCCTGCGGTGCCGCCTTCATAGATGGCATCAATGACCAAGGGGCAGGTCGACAGTTCGTCGTGGCTGAACCTGCGATCCTCGGTGGGCGGCATGGCAGCCATCCTGCCAGGGCACGGCCCTGCGCGGGGGAGGGCCGATCGTGTCTCCTCCGGACTACTTGCCCACCCGCCCCACGAACTCCACCAGCTCGTCAACCACCTCGTCCCGGCTCTCCGGCTCGTTGTGCACCTCGTGCCGCAGCCCGCTCCAGACGCGGGTGCGCACGTCGTCGTGGCCGGTGGCGCGCAGGCGATTCGCCACGTGGTAGGCGCCCTCGCCGTAGTTGGCGACGGGGTCCTGGTCGCCGGCCAGGATCAGTACGGGCAGGTCGGAGGGGAGCTGCTCGTAGAAGCTGTCGGCATTGGCCTGGTCGTAGAGGTCGACGAATCCCTGCAGGAAGCGGCTGCTCAGGGGAGCGCCGAAGTTGTTGAAGGGGTCGCGGCCGTGGTCGACCACCACGTCGACGTCCTTGGCCACCCACGCAGTCGGGCCGGCATCCTCACCGAAGCGCTCGACGAAACCGTCGAAGAGCTGCCCCACCAGGTCGTCGGGGGCAGGCTCGGCAGCACCATCGCCAGTCGCCAGGGACTGCAGGCGTGCCCGGTCGACCACCGATTCGATGCCGCGCATCTGCGCCGCCACACCACACAGCGCCAGACCGTCCAGTGCCGCCCCCTCACGAGTCGCCATCACGCGGGCGATCATCGAACCCCAGCTGTGGCCGAAGACCACATAGGGCAGCTCGGGGAAGAGCTCGCGCGCCTTGGCCTGCAGGGTCAGTTCGTCGGCCACCACCACGGCAGCAGCGTCATCGCCCGCGTCGGCCCAGATGCCCTCACGCATCGCCGTGCGGCCGTGCCCGGCATGGTCATCGGCCACGACGACGAGACCGGCATCCACCAGGGCAGAGACCAGACGGTGGTAGCGGCGGGCGTGCTCGCCCAGCCCGTGCACCAGCTGCACCACCGCCCTGGGTGTGCCCACCGGTGACCACACCCAGGCTTGGATCTGGTCGCGTCCGTTGTGCGAGGTGAACTCGATCTCCTGCAGGGCCATGCCGACCTCCTCGTCGAAGCGCCGCCGGGGTGCGGCGCATGACCCGATGCTATTCGTCGCGACGATCCCCTGGGTCAGGCGGGTCTCTGGGGATCAGTGATCATGCCCCATTGATTCATCTCATAGATGGAGGATATCTTCCATCTATGAGAACAAAGGCGCCGGCGTTGTTCCCGGTCTTTCGTAGCGGAGCGGTGGCAAGGATCCTCGCGTTGTTGTGCCTGCACCCCACGGAGCAGTACTCACTGGCCGATATCAGCCGCCTCACCGACGTGCCTTCGGGGACGGTCCATCGAGAGGTGAGCAGGCTGGTCGGAGCTGACATCCTGGACGAGACGTATGTCGGGCGTACGCGCCTCGTGCGCATGAACCGCGACCACCCCGCCGCCGATCCGCTCACGCGACTGGTCGAAGTGGTCTTGGGTCCCGCCACCATCATCGGGGAGGAGTTCTCCCAGATTTCCGGCGCGGTGAAGGTGCTCATCTTCGGGTCCTGGGCTGCTCGCCATCACGGCGAGGCAGGGCACCAGCCGCATGATGTCGACGTGCTGGTGGTGGGGGATGTGCGGCGAACCGAGATGTACAAGGCTGCTGACCGGAGTCAGGATCGGTTGGGCATCGACGTCAATCCGACGATGCGGTCCCTGGCCGAGTGGGAGGATGGCAGCGATCGACTGGTCAGCGAGATCAAGGCACGGCCTTGGCTCGACGTCACCCCGGCGCTGGAGGAGACATGAGCAAGCGATGGCCGAAAGGTGCGGCCGTCATTGAGCAGCTGGTGGAGGCACGCTCGCTGGAGCGGCTCCAGCGGGGTGCTTCGGACGGTTCGCTGCAGCTGGACCGTGCCCGCCGTACCTTGGCTGCGGCGCGCGCGGTTGTGACGATCGACCCGGATACTGCTTACGCCAATGCCTATGACGCGGTGCGCATGGCCGGGACTGCCCTTCTCGTCCACCAAGGGCTGCGCCCTACCCAGTCCGGCGGTCACCGGGCCGTCGAAGAAGCGCTCCGAGCCCAGTTCTCGCCGGGATTCCAGGAGTTCAGCACGCTGCGTCGCCGACGCCATGAGATCGAATACCCCTCCAGTACCTTCAGCCAGACAAGTGAGGCCGAGGCGAGCGAGGCCGTCGAGCTTGCGGCCGGGTACATCGAGAAGGCGGGCCTTCTGATGGAACAGATCGGCCTGTTCTGGTGACCTCGCCCGCCCGGCGATCACTGCACCCGCACTGTTCGTCGAGGATCGATGACCTCGCCGCCGTGGCACACGCCACAACCCAGGGCCTCGACGAGCATCCGCCGGTGCTGCTGCCACATCATGAAGGCCACGCGGGACTTGCTCGTCCACGGCCCGCCGCGGGGCACACAGAAGTCATCGAGCCCTGCCCGCAGCGGGCAGCCCGGCATGGCCTCGCGCACCGCGACGGCGGAGCGCGGCAGCCAGTCCAGGCGCCCGTCGCCCGAACCGACCCGCAGCCCGTTCGGGCACACCTGCAGCCAGGCCTCCGCCCCGAGCGACTCGGCCAACTCACGCATCTGGTCGTCGTCGAGCCCGTGGACCATCACACCGGGCTCGGCCCAGTCCAGCGACGGCGCCCAGCGGGCCGCGCGGGTCCACTGGATTCCCTGAGCGGTCAGGGTTTCCAGGGCGTCCGGTCCGGGGAAGATGATGTGGGTGCCCACGATGGATTCCAGCAGTGCGGGGCTGCCCTCGGCAGGCTGGACGGCCGCAGCCACGGCATGGCGGGGGAGCAGGTCGACCACGGCACCCGTCGGGAGCCACAGCCGCAGGTTGGCCAGACGATAGGACTCTGCCAGCGCAGGACGCGGCGCCAGCTGGGGCTGGCCGTCCTCGTCGAGCAGGAAACCGACGGATGTCTGGTCGGCAGGAAGGGGCCGCGGGAAGGGCGGCAGGGGACGGTTCATGCGAACTCCTCGCTCCGGGCCTCGAAGCGAGGCCGCTTTGCCCAGCGCGGCGGGAGTGCCGGCTGGCCGGGTCTTCCCTGGAAAGCACCGGAGCGGCTCCGGTTGCTGCGCGACCACTCCAGAGGGTTGGCGTCGCGACTCGTGACCTGCGGCAATGGTGGCACCCACCTGCCCGTGGATGCCACCGATTTTGGGAAGTCATCAGGGACGGCCGCCGCCCCGGGAACCTCCGGGCAAGGTTCAGGACCCCAGCCCAGCAGCCCAGCTCAGGAATCCAACTCGAGCACCAGACGATCATCGGCCTCCACCAACCGGGCCGAGCGCAGGTCTGGCAGCAGCACGTCGACGCTGGCCGGGTCCAGCTCGTCGCCCACGCCCACCACCAGCCCGATGCCGGCGGCCCGGGCAGCCGCCACCCCGGCGGCGGCATCCTCGAAGACGGCCAGGCGGGACGGGTCCATGCCCAGCACCGCGGCCCCACGACGGTAGGGCTCGGGGTTGGGCTTGCCGCGGGTCACGTCGTCGGCGCTCACCACATGGCGCGGAGCATGACCGGCGGCAGCCAGACGGGCCTCGGCGAGCGGGCGCCCGGCCGAGGTGACCACCGCCCACCGCTCGACGGGAAGGCTTGCGGTGAGCTCGACGGCGCCGGGCATCGCCCTCGTCCGGTCGGCGCAGGCCAGCTCGCCGGCATCCAGGTCGCGATAGGCGCGCTCCACGTCCCCGGGCGCAACCAGGCCGGCGATGATGTCGCGGGCAGGCGTGCCGTGGGGGAAGTCGACGGTGGGGTCATGGGGGAGTTC
>NZ_JBHWOO010000284.1:0-2670 GCF_043424415.1 Luteococcus sp.
GGCCAGGTTCTTGGGCAGCTCGTCCACATTCGGCTCGACGGCCAGGACGGTGGCCTGGTCGAGCTCGCGCGCCAGGGTCTGCACGATGCCCACCGACGGCGACTCGCGCAGGTCGTCGATGTCGGCCTTGAAGGCCAGGCCGAGGCAGGCGACGGTCGGCTGCTGGGTGCCGCCGGCGACGAGCTGCTCGACGGCCTGGCGCACCTGGCCGACGACCCATTCGGGCTTGGCGTCGTTGACCTCGCGGGCGGTGCGGATGAGCTGGGCCTCCTCGGGCGTGCTGGAGACGATGAACCAGGGGTCGACGGCGATGCAGTGGCCGCCGACGCCGGGCCCGGGCTGCAGGATGTTGACGCGCGGGTGCTTGTTGGCCAGCTCGATCAGTTCCCACACGTCGATCCCGAGGCGGTCGCTGATCAGGCTGAGCTCGTTGGCGAAGGCGATGTTGACGTCGCGGAAGGCGTTCTCGGTGAGCTTGGCCATCTCGGCGGTCATGGCGTCGGTCTGGTGCAGCGTGCCCTCGCAGAAGGTGGCATAGAGGTCGCAGGCTCGCTGGGCCGCCTCGGGGGTGAGCCCGCCGACGATGCGGTCATTGGTGACCATCTCCACCATGATGCGGCCGGGCAGCACGCGCTCGGGGCAGTGGGCGAACTGGACGCCGGTGAGTTCGGGGCGCGCGGCGAGCAGCACCTCGCGGACGTGCTCGGTGGTGCCGGGGGGCGAGGTGGACTCGAGGATGACCAGCTCGTCGCCCTCCATCTGCGGAGCCATGGCCGTCGTGGCGGCGTCGATGTAGCTGAGGTCGCCCTTGTGGCCCTCGGCGAAGGGGGTGGGCACGGCGATGATGTAGACGTCGGCCTTGGGGGTCTGCTTGGTGGCGGTGAGCTTGCCGGCCTTCACCACCTCGGCGACGACCTCGCCCAGGCCTTCCTCGACGAAGGGCAGTTCGCCGCGGTTGACGGCGTCGACGTGGCGGTCGCTGACGTCGACGCCGATGACGTCGAGTCCGGCGCGGGCCAGGACGGCTGCGGTGGGTAGTCCGATGTAACCGAGGCCGATGACGGCGATGGTCGAGTCCACGAGTTTTTCTCCGGGGGATGAGAGCGATGTGGGGGCGTCGGTGACGCTATCATCGCTTGCATAGGTTCGGGGGGACCGACGCGAGAGGCCTTCTGCTTTCCAGCCAGTGCTCAGGAAAGATCTTTCTTCGGGGTCGCACGCTCGTCATGTTCTTTCCGAGGAGTCGAGATTCGCATCCTGTTGCTCACACAGCACTTCCCGCCGCAGCCGGGGGTCCACGCCGACCGCTGGGAGTGGATGGGCCGGGCCCTGCGCGAGGCAGGCCACGAGCTCGACGTGGTGGTGCCGATGTGGCGCAACCAGCCGCGGCTGACCGTCGACGACCCCCGCCTGGAGGTGCACGAGGTGCGCGCCCTGGTGCCGGGCCTGGGGTTGCGGCGACGTATCACCAATGAGGCGTTGGCCTTGGCGCAGTCGCTGCTGCTGGCGCTGCGCACCCCCCGGCCCGATGTGGTGCTGGCCACGGTTCCTGCGCTGTCGACGCTGCCGCTGGGCTGGGCGGTCTCGCACCTGCGACGGGCTCCCCTGCTGCTGGAGCTGCGTGACGCCTGGCCGCACCTGCTGGATGAGATGGCCAGTTGGAATGACGACGGCACCACCAGCCGCCCGCCCGCCCCGGGCAGCACCGCCGCCGTGGCCGTGCCGCTGGCACGCCTGATGTGGCACCTGGAACGCCGTGCCCGGGCGGTGGTGGTGACCAGCGACTCGCTGCGTGAGGAGCTGGAGGCCGCCGGTTTCGGCCCGGTGCTGCTGGCGCGCAATGTGGCCCTGCGTCCGGCGCACCCCGCCCCGGCGCGGGAGCCGGACGGGGAGCTGCACGTGCTCTACCTGGGCAGTTTCGGTCGGGCCCAGAAGCTGGCGACGGCCGTGCGGGCCGCCGCGATCGCCCACCGGGCAGGGGTTTCGGTGCGGCTGCGGCTGGTGGGAAGCGGCGTGCACGAGGTGCCACTGCGCCACCTGGCCGAGCGTTTGGGGGCTCCGGTCGACTTCGTCGAGCGGGTGCCCGGCGCCGTCGTGGCCGAGCACTATGCGTGGGCCGATTCGGTGCTGGTGATGCTGCGCGGCTGGAATGGCATGGAGCTGACGGTGCCCTCCAAGCTCTACGAGGCGCTGGCCAGCGGCCGTCACGTCTCGGCGAGCGTGACGGGCGAGGCGGCCCGGATCGTCGAGGAGTCCGGTGCCGGTGACGTCACCGCCCCCGACGACGCCGAGGCGCTGGCGCGGCTGTGGCAGGAGCTGGCGGCCGACCCGTCGCGCCTGCAGGTGGGCGACGGGGGCCGTTGCTGGGTGCAGCAGTGGGCCACGCCGGAGGCCGGCGTCCGCACCATGCTGGACGCCCTGGAACTGGCGGCGGGCCAGCGCCAGGATCGTGCGTGGGCCCCGGCGGCGCTGGTGCAGGACGCGGTGCTGACCCTCGGCACCGTCGCATCGCACATGGACGGCGACAGCGCCACCTTCTTCGTGCAGCTGGCCCGCCGCACCGGCCTGGCCCGGCGGGTGCGCACCGGTCGTGGTCCGCGGGCCTGGCAGGTGGTGGCCGCGCACCTGGCCGACCGTCCCGACGAGCTGCAGCGCTCGGTTGCCGAGATC
>NZ_JBHWOO010000285.1:0-10904 GCF_043424415.1 Luteococcus sp.
GGCGCGCCGTCAACGCACCCCACCTCGTTGCGCTCGTCCGTGCCGGCGCGGAGTTCAGCAACGGCAAGCTCGTCGAACGACCCGACGAACCAGGAGGCCACGCTCACGCCGCCTGACACATCAATCCACAGGTCTTGACTACTCCTCCCCCGCGTGCGCAGACCAGTCTTTGATGAAGACCTGGCCTGGCTCTGCGACGTAGCCGTAGACGGAGAGATCGGTGGACAGGCGCTCCACACCTTGCTCATCGAGAAGGTCGAGCGTGCCCGCGCCACGGTCGTGCCGGATGTGCCCGGTGAGCGTGACGTGCGGGAGGATGACTGTGACAGGTTGATCTGGCCCCATCGTGACGGCCTGATCTGGCCCCACTGGCGACTCGCCGGGGTGGTTGTGACGGTTTGATCTGGCCCCACCCCAGCCTTGCTCACATCAGAGCACTCGAGGGATCGGGGTTGGGATGGGATCACGTGTGGAGTTGTTCGCTGCGATACGTCGGGACGCGCGGGTCGAGGAGATCTCGATCCGCGAACTGGCCCGCCGTCACGGGGTGCACCGGCGCACCGTAAGGCACGCGCTGGCATCAGCGGAGCCGGCACCACGGAAGGCACCGACACGGTCGGCACCGCGGTTGGACCCGTTCAAGGACGCCATCGACGGCATGCTCCGCGCGGATCTGGACGCGCCGAGGAAGCAACGGCATACCGCGACCCGGATCCTCGCTCGCCTCGTCGACGAGCAGGCCGCGACCGGTCTGTCGTACTCGACCGTGCGGGACTACGTGCGGGTCCGGCGGGCACAGATCGACCTCGAGGGCGGACGCCGCCTTGAGGCGTTCATCGCCCAACACCACGGCCCGGGTGAGGAGGCCGAGGTCGACTTCGGTGAGGTCTGGGTCGTCTTGGGCGGGGTGAGGACCAAGTGCTACATGTTCGTCCTGTGGCTCTCCCACTCCGGGAAGGCGATCCACCGTGTGTACCCCACCCAGGCGCAGGAAGCGTTCCTCCAAGGGCATATTGAGGCGTTCGACGCGATCGGCGGGATCCCCACGAAGCACATCAAGTACGACAACCTCACCTCCGCAGTCACGGCCGTCATCCACGGACCGGGCCGTGCCCGCAACGAGAACGACCGGTGGGTGCTGTTCCGGTCGCACTACGGCTTTGACGCGTTCTACTGCCAGTCCGGCATCGAGGGCGCCCATGAGAAGGGCGGCGTCGAGGGCGCGGTCGGGTGGTTCCGCCGCAACCACCTGGTCCCCATGCCTGAGGTCGATTCGCTTGACCAGCTGAACGAGCAGATCAAGGCGTGGGAGGCCGCCGACGAGGACCGGCGGATCAGTGGTCGCCTGAACACGATCGGGCACGACTTCACCGCCGAACAACCCCTGCTCAGGCCGCTGCCGATGGAGGTGTTCGAACCGGGACTGGTGCTGAACCCTCGCGTGGACCGGTCCTCGATGATCAGTGTGCGGATGGTGAAGTACTCCGTCCCGGCGCACCTGATCGGTCGCCGCGTGCGCGTCAGCCTGCGCGCGACCGAGGTGGTCGTGTTCGAGGGCCGCACCGTGGTGGCTATGCACCCACGGGTCGTGGCCCGGGGCACCAGCCGGGTCGTCCTGGATCACTACCTAGAGGTGTTGCGGTTCAAGCCCGGCGCCCTTCCCGGATCTACTGCTCTGGCGCAAGCCCGCGCTGCAGGGGTGTTCACCTCGGCGCATGAGGCGTTCTGGGCGGCCAGCCGGAAGGTCAACGGCGACGCTGACGGCACGCGTGAGCTCGTCGACGTCCTGCTGCTCCACCGCTCCCTCACAGCCGAGCAGGTCACCGCCGGGATCGCCGCCGCCCTGACCGTGGGCGCGGTGTCCGCGGACGTCGTCGCGGTCGAAGCCCGCCGACACACCCCCGACACCACCACGGCGACGGGTGGGGCCAGCTCTGACCGTCATCACGTTGCTCGAGGCGATACGCGCGAGCAACGCGTTGTCAGTCTGACCCAACGCCGCCTGACCGACCCTGCCGCAGTGATCGCCGGTCTCCCACCCGATACCCGGCCGATCCCGTCCGTGGTCGCCTACGACGAACTGCTCCCACGACGACGCACCACCACCCCTCCCACCCCTGATGTGAAAGCGAGCACCAGCTGATGAGCCCGACACCGGTGGCCACCCCGGTCAGTCCAACGTTGCGCCGCCGGCGTGGGATGACCGAAGAGGCCGCGATCGCCGCGGTCGACCAGGCCTGCCGCCGACTTCGGTTACCCACGATCCGGGCCCTGGTCGACGAGGCCCTGTCGGTGGCGAAGAAGGAGCAGCTGACCTACCAAGGCTTCCTGGCCGAGCTGCTGCTGGCCGAGGTCGACGACCGGGACCGACGCTCGTCGGTGCGCCGGGTCAAGGCGGCCGGGTTCCCGCGGGACAAGTGGCTCGGGGACTTCGACTTCGACGCCAACACCGCGATCAACCCCGCGACCGTGCACGAACTCGGCAAGGGCGACTGGATCCGCCGAGGCGACCCGCTGTGCCTGATCGGGGACTCCGGCACCGGCAAGTCCCACTTGCTCATCGCCCTGGGGACGGCGGCCGCCGAGCAGGGGTACCGGGTTCGGTACACACTGGCCACCAAGCTCGTGAACGAGCTCGTCGAAGCCGTCGACGACAAACAGCTCGCCAAGACCATCGCCCGCTATGGCCGGGTCGACCTGCTCATGATCGACGAGCTCGGCTACATGGAACTCGACCGCCGCGGCGCCGAACTTCTCTTCCAGGTCCTCACCGAACGCGAAGAGAAGAACTCCATCGCGATCGCCTCGAACCAGTCGTTCTCCGGGTGGACCGACACCTTCACCGACCCCCGCCTGTGCGCCGCGATCGTGGACCGGCTCACCTACAACGGCACCATCATCGAAACCGGCACCCACTCCTACCGGCTCGCCCACGCCCGGGCCAACGTTGTCGTATGACCGTGCGGCTCTATGGGCGGGCATCGCTCGATGCTTCTCCTCGCGGACTTGACCCAGGCGGCTCATTCCCTATTATCTGATCATGCGCTCAGATGACATGGTTGTTGGGTTGGATGGCTGTTCGGTCCACTGCGTTCACCCGGAGAAGGTCCAGCTCGTGCTGGATGCCACGCTCCCGGCAGATGAGCTGGCGCGGGCGGCGAGCATGTTCAAGCTCCTCGGCGACCCGACCCGGGCGCGGTTGCTGTTCGCGCTTCTCGAGGCCGGTGAGCTGTGCGTGTGCGACCTGGCCGCCGCGACCGGTGTGCAGGAGGTGACGGTGTCGCAGTCGTTGCGGATGCTGCGCGCCTCCGCGGTGGTGACCGGTCGCCGGCAGGGCAGGTTGGTGTTCTACCGGCTCGCGGACGCCCACGTGCGGATGCTGCTGGACCTGACCAGGGAGCACATCGCCCACGACCAAGCAGCCGGCATCGCGTCAGCCCAGGCGATCCGGTGAGCGACGGACACGGCCACGGAAGCGCGGGCGGGGCGCATCGGTGGCGGCTGCGGTTGGCGTTCATCCTCGTCGCCGGCTACTTCGTCGTCGAGCTGGTGGCAGGTCTGCTGTCAGGGTCATTGGCGCTGCTCTCCGATGCCGGGCACATGGCCGCCGACGTGGTCGCGCTCGGTGCGGCGTTGGTGGCCACCCGGATCGCCTCTCGCCCGGACAGCACCGGTCGTCGCACGTTCGGGTCCTACCGTGCCGAGGTGTTCGCCTCCGGCCTGGCTGTCCTGTTGATGCTCGGGGTCTCGGTCTACATCGCGGTGGAGGCCATCGGGCGCATCGGCGCCACGGCGGAGATCGCCTCGGGGCCGATGCTGATCGTCGGCGGCATCGGCCTGGTGGTCAACATCATCGCCCTGCTGCTGTTGCGCGGCGGGGCCAGCGACAGCCTGAACGTCAAGGGCGCCTACCTCGAGGTCGTCGCCGACACCGTCGGCTCTGTTGGCGTCATCGTCGCCGGGGTCATGGTGGCCGCGACCGGAAACGCGTGGTGGGACACCGGCATCGCCTTGGCCATCGCCATCTTCGTCGCCGTCCGCGCGATCATCCTGGGCCGGGAGGTCCTCACGGTCCTGGGGCAGCACGCGCCCGCGGACATGGCACCGGACGACGTCGAAGCCGCCTTGGCAGCCGTCCCGGGTGTGAGCAACGTGCATGACCTGCACGTGTGGACCCTCACCTCGGGGATGAACGTGGCCACCGCCCACCTGATGACCAGTGAGGGCGCGGACGCGCACGCCGTCTTGGACAGCGCCCGAACGGTCATGCTCACCAGCTTCGGCGTCGAGCACGCCACCCTCCAGGTCGAACCCAACACCCACACCGGATGCAAGGAGGTCACCTGGTGACCACATGGACCGCCCTGACCACCCCCGAACGGCGCGCGACCCTGATGCGCCGCGCCCAGCTGCTCGCCGCTGCCTCCGTTGCCTACAACACCGTCGAGGCCGTCATCGCGATCACCGCCGGGAATATCGCCGGCTCCTCCGCGCTGGTCGGGTTCGGCATGGACTCCCTGGTCGAGGTGTCCTCCGGGCTGGTGATCCTGTGGCAGTTCCGCCACCGCCTGCCAGAGAGCCGGGAACGCGCGGCGCAGCGCCTCATCGCCATCTCGTTCTTCGCCCTGGCCGCCTACCTCACCGTCGAGGCCGGGCACGCCCTGATCACCGGCGCCCGCCCTGACTCCAGCCCCGTCGGGATCGGCCTGGCCCTCGCCTCCCTGGCGGTGATGCCCTTCCTCAGCGTGTGGCAGCGCCGCACCGGTCGCGAGCTTGGCTCGGCCGCTGTCGAGGGCGACGGCACCCAGACCCTGCTGTGCACCTACCTGTCCGCGGTGCTGCTGGTCGGCCTGGTGCTCAACGCCACCCTCGGCTGGTTCTGGGCCGACCCGCTCGCTGCCCTGGTCATCGCGGCCGTCGCGGCCCGCGAGGGCTGGCAGAACTGGCAGGGTGACGACTGCTGCGCCCCGGCGGCGCTCTCTGCCATGGGGGCCGGTGCTGACACCGACACCACGACCTCAGCCTCGCAATGCGCCGCGGATGACTGCTGCACCACCTCGACGAGCGGCGTCGACCAGGCAGCGGACCGACAGGCGGCACCCACCCCCGTGACCCTCGCCCGGCGCGAGGACCACTCGTGAGCCGCCGCATGCCAGCCCAGATCCGTGCGGCGTTCGACGCCGAGCTGCGCCACGCCCGCACGGCCACCACGAGCGGGCAACGGTGGGCGGCGCTGGAACGGGCGCACATCCTGTCCCAACCCTGGGCCTGGCCGCACACCCGCGCCCACGCGGTCATGTTCGCTCTGGCGTGGAGCGAGCACGACCGCCGCGAAGCCGCCGGGCAGGTCCTGCGGCTGCTAGTCGCCGCACCCGGATCCGCGCTCGGGCGCTACCCCGAGGGCAACACCGGCCGCGCCACCGTCCCGCTGACCCAGCCGATGCCCGTCCCGCAAGATCTCGCCGAACTCCTCACCCACCGCTGACGCGGCTTCCTCCCACCCCGGGGAACCTGACCGGGCCCCCGACCCGTTCGCCCCACGAGCCCCCTGCCCTTCCTGACTTACCTGGAGCTGACCCCTGTGACACCCGTGAAACGCAACGCCCTCGTCTCCGCCGCCGTCGTCGCCCTGCTCGTGGCCTTCATCGCTGGAGCCCTGGCACTGTCACCCAAGAAGGCCGACCCCGCCGACGCCGCCGGTGCGGCCACCGGAGCCGGGGCGGGGACGGGCAAGCTGGTGCGCGACGACAGCCACCGGCTCGGAGCCGCAGGGACGGGCAAGGTGACGCTGGTCGAGTTCCTCGACTTCGAGTGCGAGTCCTGCCGTGCGGCCTACCCCGTCGTGGAGGAGCTGCGCACCACGTACGCCGGCAAGGTCGACTTCGTCGTGCGCTACTTCCCGATCCCCAGCCACGCCAACGCAGTCAACTCCGCTCTGGCTGTTGAGGCCGCTGCCCAGCAGGGCAAGTTCGAGGACATGTACAAGCGCATGTACGACACGCAGGAGACGTGGGGTGAGCAGCAGGACTCCAAGGCGTCCCTGTTCCGCGGGTTCGCCCAAGAACTCGGTTTGGACATGGCCGCCTACGACAAGGCCGTCGCCGCCAAGGCCACCCAGGAGCGGGTGGAACGGGACCGGCAGGACGGCCTCGACCTCGGCGTGGAAGGCACCCCCACGTTCTTCCTCAACGGCAAGAAGCTGCAGCCGTCCTCGGTCCAGGACTTCCGCGACCAGATCGACGCCGCCCTCAATGGCTGAACCGGCACCAGGCCGAGCAGACGCACCAGCAACGACCCAGCAGGACCGAATCGTGGGTCGGGGCACGGCTTGGGTCCTGACGCTCGCCAGCGTGGTCGGCTTGGTCGCCGCGTTCGTCCTGCTCCTCGAGAAGATCGCCCTGCTCACGGACCCGGCCTACGTGCCCTCCTGCAGCATCAACCCGGTGCTGTCCTGCGGGTCGGTCATGAACACCGACCAGGCCGCCGCGTTCGGGTTCCCCAACCCCATCCTCGGCGTCGCCGGGTTCACGGCCCTGCTGACCATCGGCGTGGTCCTGCTCACCCGGGCGGCACTGCCGGGATGGTTCTGGTGGGGCATCCAGGCCGGCACCACCCTCGGGGTCGTGTTCGTGCACTGGCTGATCCTCCAGAGCCTGTACCGCATCGGCGCCCTGTGCCCCTACTGCATGATCGTCTGGGTCGCGGCCATCACCGCGTTCGTCACGACCACCGCCCAGAACGTCAGAACCGGTCGGATTCCGTTCCCGGCGCGCCTTCGGCAGGTCGCGTCCTACAGTCCCAGCGTGATCACGGTATGGCTCGTGGTCATCGCCGCACTCATCGCTGTCCGGTTCTGGGACTACTGGGTGACGCTCGGCAGCTGAACGCTGCTCGCGGCCTTGGTCGCGATCCGACCGCCATGGTCGCCAGATGCCTCAGATCGGCACCTGGAAGCCCGACACGAGCTCGGCCTGGAGCCATCGGGTGAGGTCTTCCCAGACACCGGTGGGTAGCAGCACGCCCACGACGACGAGCAGCCCGCCCCCGACGAACTGGACGAGGCGATGGCGGTCGCGCACCCAACCCGACACGCGTGCGAAGCGTTCGATCCCGGCCGCCGCGAGGATGAACGGCACCCCCCAGTCCGAGGGCGTGACAAGCCATCACGCCCGTACCACCACCGGCCGGGGCCAGATCAAGCCGTCACCATGGGGCCACTTCGAGTTGACATAGTCAGTTGGCGTTCTTCGACCGACCCGGCACCAGCAACGGCCCCACCGAAGCGATCAACGGACGGCTCGAGCACCTCCGCGGCTCCGCCCTCGGCTTCCGTAACCTCACCAACTACATCGCCCGCAGCCTCCTCGAATCAGGCGGCTTCAGACCCCTGCTACACCCTCAAATGCAATGAGCCCCTAATCCCCAGGGAGATCAACTGACCGCCAGCACGGAGATGAACTGTCCGCCTACAGGGAGATCCCGATGTCCCTTGACACTTGCCTTCCCGGGGGTGAATTCCAGTCATCGTTGCAACACTCTGAGGTTTTCTCACCAGGCCTGCCCGTAGGTCATCGGTGTTGATGTCTTGGCAAGGGGTGATGGTCGTCTCGGGTGGGTGCATGCGGGTCGGGTGGTGCAGAGATCGGTTTCTGCCAAGATCCCAAGCCCGACCAGAACCGAGCCCGCATGCTGTCGGATCGTGCCACCCTCGACCTGCCCTACACCATCACCCGTCGTGTCGCGGCCTGGCTCCGTGCCCACCGCCAAGCCCATGACCGGCGCCCCTGGCAACGCGCCGCCGTCTGCTGGACCCAGGCGATCATGTTCTGCCGCTGGATGATCACGCGCCAACCCCTGTCCACCGGTTGGCGCGTGATCACGGCCTGTCGCAGGCCACCTGCTACCGCTACCACCCTCGAGGCATTGGACGTGGTCGCCGACCACCGATCCGACCTCCACGAGGCCCTCTGTCCCGCGCCAAGTTTTCTGTCAGGTCGGTTGTGAGGGCATGATCGGCGTCTGAGCAGGAGGTCCTGGCCATGGGGCGACCCCTGGTGTTCAGTTCGGAGACCAAGACCAGGATCGTGGTGAGCTTGCTGTCCGGTGAGATCAGCGTTGCTGAGGCGGCCCGTAAGGAGAAGGTTTCCGAGCAGTCGATCGGCCGTTGGAGGGCCGAATTCAACATCGTCCGGCCCCACGAGGCACTGGCCTGGAACCGGCCCTCAGGGGTTCACCGTGGCCTGGCCGACCCCGCGGTCCCCAACTTGTCTAGAGCCCGGGAACCTGCCAGCTACTTGACGCGGGACACTGTGCTGGGTGGGATCGGAGGGGGCTGGTGGGGATGTTGAGTGATGGTGAGGGGCCCCGGGGCGAGTGGACTGATTGGGACTACTTCAAGCGTGTGCGCCGGTTCGATCAGCAGTTGTTGTTGGGGCGTGTCGCTGAGGTCAACGCTCGGTTGGGGTGTCGGTCGCTGGGGGAGATGCGGCTTCGTGAGGACCGTGTTTCTCCAGTCGTGCGTGTGTCTCGCTGGGCGTTGGCCGATATCGCGAGGGTCAGTCTTTCTCAGCCCAAACCTCCTGGGGGGCTCAATCCCTCGCAGGCTGATGTCGTGGGCTTGTGCAACGCTTTCACGAACTTGGAGGTGCCTGAGGGGTATTACGACGAGCTTGGTGCCGTGTTGCTGACGCATCCGTTGCAGCAGTTCGATTGGCAGGAGCCTGCGGTTCATGCCATGTCGCGTGCTGAGGCGATCATGCAGTCTCCAGTCAGCTCAGGCGACAAGGTTTTGGTGGGTGGCTGGGAGCAGAGGTTGCTGGGCTGCACGATGAAGCAACTCCACGCATTGGGGTTCATGACCATGGCTGCCGCGCAGTCCTCGAGCGGCTGGGTCCCTACTGGTTGGCTCGGTCACGACGACGTGCGAGTTCTGCTGGCAGAACTGGGCCTTACTGTGGAGGAGAGCGAGTGTCTGTACCGGCGACACTTCGTCCAGGACAGGGCGGCTTTCCGCGGGAAGCTGCTGCCAGGAACCGCTGTTCCCGGGGTCTTGAGAAGGTTCACCTTCAATCCTCTGGTTGCTCGACCGGTCATTGAGCTTCCGGGTGACCGCCATCTCGCTCCGGTCCCCGAGGCGATGGTGCTGAAGCTCAGCCCGCGGAGCTTCTACCAGCAAGGTCTCGACTTGTGGGGCACCCAGTTCAGCACTGAGATGGGGCACCGGTTCGAGTGCTATGTCGGCCGGCAGCTACGCGTCATGCAGCAGCACCAGCCAGGGCTGCTCGTGGAGCGAGAGATCACCTATGCCGTTCGTGGCAGTCAGGCGAAGTCCGTGGACTGGATCGTGACCACGCCGACCACGGTGGTGTTGATCGAGACCAAGACCACCCAGCCGACGGAGGAAGTGCGGGCCGGTGATAACGCTGCCTCGGTCAAGTCGCTGCGCCACGCCCTCAAGCAGATCAGTGCCACGCGTGATCTCATCGTTGGGCGCCACCCGGCCTTCGAGCACATCCCGGACGATCGAGACATCGTTGGAATGGTGGTGACCTTGGGGGATCACTACACCCTGAACATGCCGCCCGTGCGCGACTACCTTGGCTTGGCCAGTGACCTGCCTGTCGCAATAGAGGGGGTCCAGGCGATCGAGGGGGCTGCCACCAGCCCTCGTGATTTCGGCAGGGTCGTGTCGGAAGCGATCAAGACCGGTTCCCCGCTGCGCAAGGTTGACGCCGAGCAGATCAATCCAATCCTTGATGAGGTCTGGCGGGCAGGCCTTCAGGGCGCTCTTGAGAGTCATCGTTGATGGCTCACAGGTGAGCCTGGGGGGCTAGTTTCTGTACGCAAGTTCCCGTCCTGGGTGGCTGCAGGATGGGTTCCGGTGTCGCAGGTCCAGGTGTCGGGGGTGGGGTTGTGGGTGAGTTCGCCGCCGCAGTAGGGGACGAGACAGGGGTTGTTGCGCCGCGAGGTCGTGGTGTTCTCGGTCATGCTGGCCTTTCGTGGAGTTTCCTTGGGGTTTGCATACTGCTGCTCCGGCGTGGCCGGGGCGGAGACCCGGCACTGCCCGGTGGGTCCGGGTGCGTGCTCGGGTGTGGTTCGTGGGGTGCCTCAGGCCGGGCCGGGCGGTGCCTGCTCGCGCAGCCGGGCGATCTCGGCCTCGAAGTCCTCGACTCCCTGGTAGTGCTGGTAGACGCTGGCGAAGCGTAGGTAGGCCACCTGGTCGAGTTCGCGCAGCGGCTCGAGGATGGCCACGCCCACCTCGTCGGTGGGGATCTCGCCCTGTCCGCTGGCGCGCAGGGTCTCCTCGACGCGCTGGCCCAGGCGGGCGAGGTCTGCCTCGCTGACCGGGCGGCCCTTGCAGGCCTTGCGGACGCCGTTGACCACCTTCTCGCGGTTGAAGGGTTCGGCGACGCCGGACTTCGTCTGTCTGGCGTGTGGCTTTGGTGTGTATTGGTGGTTTGTCGTGGTGGTGGTTTTGGTCATGGTGTCTCCTGGGCGGGTTGGTTGTGGCTGTCATCGGCCTGTGTGCCCCGGTGGGGCGTGGCTTCCGACGCGGGGATGCCGGGGCTGGCAATGCACCCTGGGTGATGCGGATCGGGTGTCTCCCACGAGGTGTTGTCGGGTGGGTGCATCTGCCAGGTCTGGCAGTGCTGTGTTGGGGGTCTTTGTCCTGGTGGTTGGGTGACGGGCGAGATGGGGCTGGTGGGGCAGCGGGGCCTGTCCTGGTTGCTGCGGGTTGTGGGGTGACCCCGTGCTTCCTCGAGGGGGAGCTCGGGGCCGCTTGCGGTCCCCGGGCACCCCTCACCAGGGCACCCGAACCACCCCGAGAGGGAGGGCCGCTCGCGGCCCGGACCCCCGGGTCCTGGAGGGCCGCTCGCGGCCCGATCGCGCCAGCGCGCAACATA
>NZ_JBHWOO010000286.1:0-2627 GCF_043424415.1 Luteococcus sp.
GACCGCCGTGCACTCGTGTTCGTCATCGGTCTGTGCGGGCTCAACGTCTTCTCCGCACCACTGATCAGCCTCGGCGTCCCCCTGCGCATCACCGACGCCCAGTGGCCCTCCGCCACCCTCGGCACCAGCGAGGCGATCTTCTCCGCACTCGCCCTGACCGGCAGCCTGCTCGCCGGCTGGATCCGCCTCCACCACCAAGTCACCGCCGCCTACACACTGCTGCTCATCCAAGCAGTCGCCTATGCCGGCATCGCCCTCACCCACCGCACGACCCTCTACCTGTCCATGGCCATCATCGGCTTCACCGCCGGGCTCGCATCAGTATGGCTGTCAGCCACCTTCGTCCAACTCGTCGACGCCGCCCACCTCGGCCGCGTCGCAGCCATCAGCAACCTCGGCGACCTGCTGCTCGTTCCGCTCGCCACACCCGCCTTCGGCGCCCTCACCAACCACATCGGCATCGCCACCAGCCCATTGCTCCTGGCAGGCGGCATGCTCACCCTCTGCGCAGCCATCATCGCCAGACCCGACATCCGAGCAATCACCGTCCCCAGCCGCGGAGCATGACCGTGGCCCGCGAGCGCTTGATTGGGCCGCATCCCTTGGCCACCCACCGATCCGATGCGACCCGGACTTCTCGTGCACCTGTGAAGCCCCCTCCACTCTGCAGTGAGCATGGCGGGCCCGCGGCGCGGATAGCCTGTGGCCCATGACGAGCTGGGGACGACGGCATGAGAACAAGGCCCGCACACGGGACGCGATCCTGGTCGCCGCGATCGAGCTGATGGATCGACAGGACTTCCGCTCCACCACCATGGCCGAGATCGCCCAGGCTGCCGGCGTGTCCACGGCTACGGTGTTCAACTACTTCCCGACCAAGGCGTCCATCTTGTTCGGCGACAACCACATGTGGCGCCCACCCACCCTCGATGCACCGGGCGCTGACATCCGCGAGACCATCCTGCTGCTCCTGCAAGGCATGCTCGACCAGCCCGGCTGGACCCGCCCCGTCGACGACCCCCTCGCCGTGACCCGCTTCCGACTGGTGCAGCAGGACCCCGACCTGCGCAGGGAACAACTCACCCTCGCCATGCTCCAAGTCCCCACCTTCGCCGAGGCCCTCCACGAACTGCACCCCGACGTGCCACTCGAAACCTGTCTGACGCTGGCCGGCTCGGCCATCGGCGCCATCATCTCTGCCACCACCTTCATCGAGACGACGGACGTACGCCAGGCACTGGTGAACGCGGCGCGGATGGCGGCCGCGAACTTCTCCCTCTGAAACCAGGGGGTTGCCTGAACACCACACCAAATTTAGAGTGACACTAACTTTAGTGGCTCTGGGAGGGACTGATCGCGGTGAAGGCACTGCTGGTGACATGGGGAACCGAAGGCGACACCCGCCCAGTCGTCGCGCTGGCCCAAGGTCTGCAGGCTCGGGGACACGAAGTCCTGGTGATCGCGGACCGCAACGGGCAGACCTTGGCAGAGTCCGTGGGCGTGCCGTTCGAGCCCATGCCCGGAGACTTCCGTGCGCTGATGTCCAGCCAGACCCCCACCGGCGAAATGGTCCGCTCCGGGCAGTCACCCGCCAGGATCTGGCCCGAACTCGTCCGGTCCTTCGCCCGCCCCGCCATGCGATTGGTCGTCGACCGCCTCGATGACGGGTTCGACGTGCTGGTGGGCAGCTCGATGTGCAAGGTGCCAGCCGAGGTCATCGCCCGCCGACGCGGGATCCGCACCGTCGGCATCGACCTACAGCCCTTCACGCCCACCCGGGCGTTCCCTCCCCCACTGCTGGACATCACGACCCTGCCACGGGCGGCGAACCTGCCTCTCTACGGCGCCATGAACCTCGCCTTCGGCTTGATCCGCACCGCCTTCCTGGCACCACTGGTTCCCAAGGCATCCCACGAGGCCGGGCCGGTGCCGCAGCTCGGAGCCTGGTCCCCAACCCTGGTGCCGCGCCCGCGGGAGTGGCGCGGCGACAAGCCCCTCGTAATCGGTGAGCTACAGCTCGCCACTGCCCCGGAACCCGTCGAGGAACGACTCCGCAGCTTTGTCGAGGCCGGAGATCCGCCGGTCTTCGTCGGCCTTGGCAGCATGGCGGGGGTCGACATGACGCACTTTCGCCGCACCGTGGTCAAGGCACTGGACGGGCGCCGGGCCGTGCTGTCCGCCGGTTGGAACGACTTCGACCACGAGGACCTGGGCCCCAACATCCTGACCGTTCAGAGAGCTCCCTTCGACTGGCTCTTCCCCCGATGCTCCGTCATCGTCCACCACGCCGGCGCAGGCACCGCCCACCTCGCCGCACGATCAGGACGACCGAGCATCTGCGTACCCCAGATGGCCGACCAGTCATTCTGGGCCAACCAGCTTCAGCACCTCGGCATCGCACCCGCACCGCTGCAACGCGACACCGTCACCACCGAGCAGTTCCGCCACGCGTTGGAATCCGCCGCACGGCTCGAGACAAGGGCCCGAGAGATCGCAGACTCGATGCAACACGACAACGGCGTGGCCGCAGCCTGCGACATCATCACCGCATAGCGCGCCGACAGCGACTCCAGAATACGTTCTATTCCGGGCGTCGTATCACTCTGACTGTCCGGTCGGGGTGACGC
>NZ_JBHWOO010000287.1:0-35628 GCF_043424415.1 Luteococcus sp.
GTAGTCCACCGGGGTGCGGGCCCACGGCCGTCAGTGCCCGGATGCGCATCGCGCCACCGCCACGGGCTAGGATTGGGCGGCGGTGGCCCGACGGCCCCCACGACCCACGAGATGATCCGGAGCGACGATGGCGAGCGACAAGGCCAAGGAACTGCGGGCCAAGCAGAAGGCCCAGATCCAGGCGGAGAAGGAGCGCAAGAAGAACTCCTCCGACCCCCGCGACTGGAGCCAGCGACGCCAGCTCACCGAGAGCTACCGCCTCACCAGGCAGCAGGACCCCCAGCTGCCGATGGTGCTGGCCGCCGGCTTCGCAGGCCCGCTGCTGCTGGGCATCCTGCTCGGCGTGCTGGTCAAGCCCCTCTGGTTCTGGATCCTGCTCGGCATCCTGGTCGGCATGACCCTGGCCATGTTCCTGTTCACCCGTCGCGTGCGCAGCTCGGTCTACAAGCGCTACGAGGGCCAGCCCGGCTCTGCCGAGGTGGCGCTCAACATGCTGCCCAAGGGCTGGACCTCCACCCCGGCCATCAATGCCACCCGCCAGCTCGACGTGGTGCACCGCGTCGTCGGTCCGGGCGGCCTCATCCTGATTGGCGAGGGCGATCCGAACCGGCTCAAGCAGCTGCTGGTCACCGAGACCAAGCGCCACGAACAGACTGCCTACGGGGTGACCGTCAACACCATCCAGATGGGCGACGGGCCCGGTCAGGTCCCGTTGAACAAGCTGAGCGACCACATCAAGAAGATGCCCAAGAAGCTCAACCAGATGCAGATCGACGACGTCACCAAGCGTCTGCGGGCGATGGACGCCGTCCGTGCACGGATGCCCATCCCGAAGGGCCCGATCCCGCAGCAGACCTCGCGTCGCGCCATGCGCGGCCGCTGAGCAGCCCTACTTCCACGAACGGTCGTCGCCCCGGCGGCGGCCGTTCGTCGTGCCCGCCTTCACCACCACGAGGAGTCCCCGATGGCCGCCACCAACCTGGTCAATGCCGAGAACGTCAGCATCAGCTTCGGCATCCGCCCGATCCTCTCCGATGTCAGCCTGGGCCTGGCCAAGGGCGACGTCATCGGCGTGGTCGGGCGCAATGGCGACGGCAAGTCGACCCTGCTCAAGGTCCTCACCGGGGCGCTGGAGCCCGACCGGGGCCGCGTCATCAGGACCGGGTCGGTCTCCATCGGGGTGCTCACCCAGGCCGAGCAGGTGGTCGAGGGCCAGAGCGTACGTGACCTGATCGTCGACGGGGAGCCCGACCACGTGTGGGCGCGTGACAGCTATCGGCGCTCGGTCGTCGAACACCTGCTGGCAGACATCGACCTGGACGCCCAGCTCTCCACGCTGTCGGGCGGCGAGCGACGCCGGGCCGGACTGGTGAGCCTGATGCTGGGCCACCACGACCTGCTGGTCCTGGACGAGCCCACCAACCACCTCGACGTGGAGGCCGTCGCCTGGCTGGCCGACCACCTCAACACCCTGCAGCAGCGCAACATTGCCATGCTGGTGGTCAGCCACGACCGCTGGTTCCTGGACGCCATCTGCAATCACGTGTGGGAGGTGCACGACGCCGTCGTCGACGCCTATGACGGCGGCTATGCGGCCTATGTGCTGGCCCGCGCCGAGCGTGCCCGCCAGGCCGCGGCCAACGAGGCCCGCCGCCAGAACCTGGTGCGCAAGGAGCTCGCCTGGCTGCGCCGCGGCGCTCCCGCCCGCACCTCGAAGCCCAAGTTCCGCATCGAGGCCGCGAACACGCTCATCGAGGACGTGCCGCCGCCGCGCGACCGCCTTGCACTGGAGCAGTTCAGCGTGAGCCGGCTGGGCAAGGACGTCTTCGACCTCGAGGACGTTGTGCTGCGCTTCGGCGACCGCACCCTGCTGGACCACCTGACCTGGTCGATCGGGCCGGGCGAGCGGATCGGCCTGCTGGGCGTCAACGGCGCCGGAAAGACCACCCTGCTCAGCCTGCTCACGCAGGAGCTTGCTCCCAACTCAGGCACGGTGAAGCAGGGCAAGACCCTGCGCATCGGGCATCTGAGCCAGCACGTCGGCGAACTGGACGACCGCGAGACGGTGCTGGAGAGCGTCAACAGGCTCAAGCAGGAGACTAAGCTGGCCACCGGCAAGGATGCCTCCGCGTCCAACCTGCTGCAGGAGTTCGGCTTCACCGGCGACAAGCTGGTCACCCGCATCGGGGAGCTCTCCGGTGGCGAGCGGCGACGCCTTCAGTTCCTGCGACTGCTGCTGGACGAGCCCAATGTGCTGCTGCTCGACGAGCCCACCAATGACCTCGACATCGACACCCTGACCGTGATCGAGGACTACCTCGACACCTGGCCCGGCACCTTGATCGTCGTCAGCCACGACCGCTACTTCCTGGAACGCGTCACCGACGTGGTCTACGCCCTCATGGGTGATGGACGCTGTGTCCTGCTGCCCCGCGGGGTGGACGAATACCTTGAGCACCGGCGCACCCATGAGACGGGTCCGGGCAAGTCGGCGCACATGGCTGCCGGCGCCAGCCCAGAGCAGACGAACACCGATGATGGCGGTGCTCCCAAGGCCTCGGCGGCCGAGGTGCGCCAGGCACGCAAGGACATGGGGCGCATCGAGGGCCAGCTGAAGAAGCTGCGCCAGCGCCGGGAGATGGTGCACGTGCAGATGGCCGAGGCCGCCGCCGACTACTCCCGGCTGGCCGAGCTGCAGGCCGAACTGCAGGCTGCCGACGACGAGGTGGAGGAGCTGGAGATGGCCTGGCTGGAGGCTGCCGAGCTCGCCGAGGGCTGAGTCGCCACCCCTGCGGGAATGACTCAATCACTGTGCTGGTTGAAAAACATTCCCCAAGTGGTGGTCTGTTGGCCACTCGGCCGCCACCCCGGCTTCCTAGCGTGGAGGGCGTGCCCGCATCGGGCACCACCCCCCACCAGGAAGGAATCACCGTGTTCCCCATCACCTCTGCCAAGTCGCGCGCCACCGTGGTCGCTGGCCTCAGCTCGCTCGCCCTCGGAGCCAGCCTCCTGACCACCGCTCCCGCAGCCACCGCCGTGCAGCAGGACGCCGAGACCTACCGCGGCCAGGTGCAGGTGGTGCCCGGCAAGGATCCCAAGGCCCGCGTCCTGCACGGCACCGTCTTCGTCGATGCCGACCGTGACTCGGTCAAGGACCCGGGCGAGAAGGGCTTGGCCAAGGTCTCGGTGTCCAACGGCCACCAGGTGGTCAGGACCGACCGCAATGGCAACTACACCCTGCGCGTCGACGACAACAGCACCGTCTTCGTCACCCAGCCCGCCGGCCACCAGGTGCCGGTCGACGAGGCGAACGTGGCGCAGTTCTTCTACAACCACATGCCCGCCGGTTCGCCCAAGTTGAAGTACGGCGGCATCGCGCCCACCGGCCCCCTGCCCGAGGCCGTCAACTTCGGCATGGTCCAGAGCAAGGCCACCGCCGCCAGCGAGCAGCATTGCCTGATCGGCGGCGACATCCAGACCTACAAGAAGAAGGAGGCCGAGTACGCGGCCAGGGGTGCCTTCGCCGACCTCAACAAGCGCGAGGACTACAAGGCCTGCGGCGCCCTGTTCATCGGTGACATCGTCGGCGACGACCTGAGCCTCTACCCCGGCATCCGCCAGCTCACCGCCAAGCTGAATGGCCCGGCGCGCTTCCTGCCCGGCAACCACGACCTGGACTACGACGCGAAGACCCGCGCCCATGCCTACGACACCTACCGCGCCAACTTCGGCCCCACCCACCATTCCTACGACGTGGGCCGCGTGCACGTCGTCTCGCTCGACACCGTCCAGTACCCCGCCGTGGGCCGCAACTACAACGGTGCCTTGGGCAAGGAGCAGCTGGAGTGGCTGCGTCGCGACCTCGCCACTGTGCCGAAGGACAAGCTCATCGTCGTCGCCGGCCACATCCCGCTGCTCACCTACGCCGACCAGGGCAGCGAACAGCACCAGATCGACGAGGTGAAGCAGGTCTACAAGGTGCTGAAGGGCCGCAAGGCGGTGGCCGTCGCGGGTCACACCCACAGCATCGAGAACATGCGCAAGGGTGACTCGATGGCCGGTTGGGAGGACATCTTCGGTGTCTCCGGTCTGCCCTTCCAGCACATCACCTCCGGCGCCATCTCCGGCGACTGGTACACCGGCCAGATGCTGGAGCAGGGCTACCCGATGGCCGTCCAGCGCGATGGCGGCCTTCCTGGCGTGGTGACCCTCGACATCCGGGGCAACCGCTTCACCGAGCGCTTCACCGTGCGCGGCGACAATGGCACCGACCAGATGGCGCTGGGGCTGAACACACCGGCCTACCGCGAGTGGTTCCGCAAGAGCATGCCTGCCAAGGGCAAGCCGAAGGCAGGCAATGCCGCGGCGCTGGCCGATCCACTGAAGGTCTCGAAGGCCGACCTGTCGGGCACCTGGCTGACCACCAACTTCTTCATGGGCTCCACTGGCTCCACGGTCACGGTCAGCATCGACGGCAAGCGCGCCCAGAAGGCGACCCGCACCCAGCCGATGACCGGCGAGGGCCAGTACGTCGGCGCTGAGTACTCCGATCCGGCTGCCGCCCAGCAGCAGCTGCTCCACGGCGGCTCGGTGGCCGACCGGTCGATGCACCTGTGGCGCCAAGGGCTGCCCACGGACCTCGAGGTGGGCAGGCACACCGCCACCGTGCGGGCCACCGATGCGCACGGCCGTGTCTCGACCGAGAAGCTCACCTTCGAGGTGACCGAGTGACCGGCTGACCAACCAGGACGATCCCGGGCAGCTCGGACAGGCCGGCCGGAGTCACCTCAGCGACTGGTGGCCTCGGCGTAGACCTCTCCGAGCTGTTCCGCGATCCGGGCCGGCGCGAAGTTCGCGACGGCGTCGGCGCGGACCATGTCCCGGTCCCAGTCACGGAAGTGCCCCACGAAGCTGCGCAGCGAGGAGGCCAGGGCATCCACGTCGCTGGCCTCGGCGAGCATGCCGACCCCTTCGTGGATGAATCCCTCCGGTCCGCCGGAGCCCTGCGCCGCCAGCACCGGGAGGCCGGAGGCCATCGCCTCGATGTAGACCACGCCGAAGGTCTCCCACTCGCTCAGCATGCAGAAGCCGTCGGCCGCGGCGAACTCCTGGGCCATCTCGGCGCGGGTGCGCTGACCGAGCAGCCGCACCCGCTGCTGCAGTCCGTGCCGGGCGATGGCGGCCTCGAGCTCGGCCCGTTCGGCACCCTCACCCATGATGTCGAGCGTCACCTCCGCACGCTCGGCGAAGGCACGGGCGAAGCCCTCCACCAGCAGGGCCATCCGCTTGCGCGGCAACAGGTTGCCCACGCTGACCAGGCGGATGCCTTGATGCGTACGCGGCGGCACGGTGGTGAAGGTGTCGACATCGACGATGTTGGGCACCACCTTCACCGGCCGGTGGAAGTTGTCCACCAGCACGTCGGCCAGCGCCTGCGAGACCGCGACCACCGCATCGGCCCGGCGGTAGGCCTCCCACGCCTTGCGGCGCAGCACCGGGGGGATGTGGTCGGGGTGGAACTTCGAGTTGTGCTCGGTGGCCACCAGGGCGAAGTCCTCGCGACGGGTGGACCTGCCCGCGGCCAGCGCGTACTTGGTGAAGTGGGCGTGCACCACGTCGGGGCGGCCGTGGCGGGAGATGATGCGCCCCAGGGCCAGGTCGAGGGCCCGGTCCAGCACCGCCTGGTCGACCACGTCGGGCACGCGACCCAGCGGGATGCTGACGGTGTGCACGTCGATGCCGCCCACCACCTGGTGGCGCACCCCGAAAGGCCTGATCCGACGCACCGAGCGCACGTCGAGGGCGGCGATGGCCACCCGGTGCCCCGCGGCGCGCAGCGCCCTGGCCTGGTCGAGCTCGAAGATCCCCCACAGGGGGGTGCGGGGGCTGGGGATCCCCCGGGCGACGATGACGACGAACACGCTGGCTCCTGGGTGACGGGAATGGGGTCCTTGGGGGATGTGGGTCAGCGGCGGTTCACCACGACGGTGCCCAGGGCGAGGTCGTCGAGGCCGCGCCGCTCAGCCCCGATCACCAGGGCGGGAACCAGGACCACCTTCATGGCGGCCCGGGCAGCCGAGCGCGCCCAGCCGATCGGCTGGTGGTCGAGGCGCACGACGGCGATGCGGCAGATCAGCTGACCGAAGGAGCCCGAGGTGAGTGCGGTGAGCACCGTCTTCTGCAGGAAGTACAGCGTGATCGGCATGAAGCGTCGCCAGTCGAAGCCGAAGAGCACCGCGTCACCGAAGAGCAGCCGGGCGATGATCATGCACGCCGCCCAGTCGGTCACCAGCGCGGCCATCCGCTGGTTCCAGCTGGCCAGGGAGCCACGACCGGTCGGGGGCAGGCCAAGGGACTGGCCGGGATGTCCGTCGACGGAAGGTGCGGGCTGGCTCATGGCTCCCAAGCCTAGTCGGCGCGGAAGCGGGCCGGTGTAACACCGCTGTTACGTGACCGGAACCCCCGGGCAATCGCCGGTCGCTAGGCTTCTGCGCATGGCCCGGTCGAGCACCGGGAAGGACGAGTACACCCACCTGCACGGAGGAAATCATGTTCCAAGGTCCCGACGACCTGTTGGCCTACATCAAGGACGAGGGCATCGAGACGGTCGACGTCCGCTTCTGCGACCTGCCGGGCGTGATGCAGCACTTCACGGTGCCGGCCGCCGCCTTCGGCCCCGAGGTCTTCGAGGACGGCCTGTCCTTCGACGGCTCCTCGATCACGGGATTCACGCGGATCCACGAGTCGGACATGGCGCTGATGCCCGATCCGACCACCGCCTTCATCGACCCTTTCCGGGTGTCGAAGACCCTGGTGGTGAACTTCTTCGTGCACGACCCGATCACCAAGGAGCCCTTCTCCCGGGACCCCCGCAACATCGCCAAGAAGGCCGAGTCCTACTTCGCCTCCACCGGCCTGGGTGACACGGTCTTCTTCGCTCCCGAGGCCGAGTTCTACGTCTTCGACGACGTCCGCTTCCAGACCAAGACCAATGGCTCCTTCTACGAGATCGACTCCGAGGCCGGCGCCTGGAACACCGGGCGGGTCGAGGAGGGTGGCAACCGCGGCTACAAGGTCAAGCTGAAGGGCGGATACTTCCCGGTCTCCCCCGTCGACCACTTCTGCGAGCTGCGCGACGAGATCGTTGCCCACATGGAGAAGCTGGGCATGCAGACCGAGCGCGCCCACTCCGAGGTCGGCACCGGTGGCCAGGCCGAGATCAACTGGCGCTTCGACACCCTGACCGCCAGCGCGGACAAGGTGATGCTGTTCAAGTACCTGGTGAAGAACACCGCCTGGGTGAATGGCAAGACCGCCACCTTCATGCCCAAGCCGATCTTCGGTGACAACGGTTCCGGCATGCACGTGCACAGCTCGCTGTGGAATGACGGCACCAACCTGTTCTACGACGAGAACGGCTACGGCCAGCTCTCCGATCTGGCCCGCTGGTACATCGGTGGCATCCTGAAGCACGCCCCGTCGCTGCTGGCCTTCACCAACCCGTCGACGAACTCCTACCACCGGCTGGTGCCGGGCTTCGAGGCGCCGGTGAACCTGGTCTACTCGGCCCGCAACCGCTCGGCCTGCATGCGCATTCCGTTGACCGGCAGCAATGCCAAGGCCAAGCGCGTGGAGTTCCGCTGCCCCGACCCGTCGGCCAACCCCTACCTGGCCTTCTCCGCCATGCTGATGGCCGGCCTGGACGGCATCCAGAACCGGATCGAGCCGCCGGAGCCGATCGACAAGGACCTCTACGAGCTGCCGCCCGAGGAGCACGCCCAGGTCGCCCAGGTGCCCGCCTCGTTGGAGGAGGCCCTGAAGAACCTGGAGGATGACCACGAGTACCTGCTGCAGGGCGACGTGTTCACCCCGGACCTGATCGAGACCTGGATCCAGATCAAGCGCGCCGACATCGACGAGATCCGCCAGCGGGTCCACCCCTACGAGTTCGACCTGTACTTCGCCATCTGATCCGCGACGCCATCACGGGCACGAGCCGCCATCACCCACGTGATGGCGGCTCGTTGCGTTGTTGGGTCCCTGTCCGAGACGGATCATCCGCCACGCAGCGCTCGGGCCCCGCTCAGCCGATTCGGCGGGCCTGCAATGCCTGTGCTCCCACGGTGACAGCGGCCGCGGCGCACGTCACGACGAAGGTCAACGGCTGGTATCGGTAACTCGAGGCGAACTGCGTCCAGACTTCTCCGAGCACAAATCCCACCAGGGCGCCATTTAGGACCGACGATGCGACGCTGCGGCCTGCCCGGCTGTTCAGCCAGCCCCTCAACAGGAGGTAGGAAAGACCGGCAGCCGCCGCCGCGACACAGAACAGCACCACTGCCTCCATGGCGGCGCGCATCCAAAAATCACTCATCATGAACCTTTCCCAGAAGACGATCAGAAACTACTGGACAGGACTCCTCGCCTGGCAAGGATTCGAGGTGGAGGCATGTCGTGCAGACATCATGGACCATTGCGCTGTGCGTTGCGATCACGACGGCAGCGCCGTCGTCGGCCAAGGTGCGCAGCAAGTCGAGGACACGAACCGCATTGGCATCATCCAGCGATCCAGTCGGCTCATCGGCGAGCACCAACGTGGGCTTCTTGTTCATCAGTCGAGCCACTGCGACTCGTTGCTGCTCACCGCCGCTCAAGACGTGTACGGGCTCCGAGCCTCGCCCGGCCAGCCCGACCGCTTCCAGCTCACTGGTGTAGGAATCTCGCTGCCAGAACCAGATCCTTCCAGTCCCATAGGAGATGTTCCGATTGACTGTCTCGGATTCAACCAGCCCGTAGTCCTGGAAGAGATAGCCCAGCTCCCGACGTCTTAGACTCCTTTTGGCCCGCTCCTTGATCCCCGAGATCGGCTGACCCTTCCAACTGATGGATCCCGCACTCACGTTGTCAAGGGTTCCGATGCAGTTCAACAGGGTGCTCTTGCCTGAGCCGCTGGGGCCCATGAGAGCAGCCATCTGCCCTGGCTGGACCGTCCAGTTCACAGCAGCCCAGAGGGTTCGCGACCCAAATGTTTTCGAACAGTTGACTATCTCGAGCATTGGTTTCCTTTGGCTTTGCCAGCACTGCATCCACCATGATTGGTCATGGACGATCACCGCCCTCCGGTTCGGAGAATTTCAAGGACATTGCGGCGGAGAAGCGTGAACTCCAAGGCCGCCAGCAGAGCAAGCACCACCACCGTCGAGGTGAAGATCAGCCACGGCACGGATACGGCGTGAGTACCGTAGACATTCAACTGGCCAAGCGTCGCGGACCGGGGGCGCGAAAGCCAGAGGATTCCTAGGCCGCTGCAGATGTCAAGGGTGACGAGCAGAGGAGCCATCGCGACCAGCCCCGCCCCCGCGACGGCCCGAACGAAGATCCTGCGCGAATACTGACTGCAGTACATCGCCGTGGCCGCCAACGTACTGATGACCAGGATCGCCAGGAAGCCGAAGAACTCCACTTGGGCGGCGGCCATCGACGAGGCGATCTCCTTGTCGGTGCGCCGTGTGTCGTAAACCAGGGTAGCGACATCAGATACAGATGATCGCAGCGCTGGGGCCCGGTCCAAGGTGCGTCGGACGTCCTGATCCCGAAAGAGCAAACCATCCCCGGTCAGCGCGAAGTCCGGCCCTGGCACGAGGGCACGCGGATAGACGAGCACCACCGGCGAGACTGCCCTGCGCAAGCCGGCGCCATCGCGCCCCATGAGGACCTGACCGCTCGGGACTTCGACCACATCCACTGGGACACGCTGTGTGTCCCAACCGGGCACCGTGCCCAGGTTCCCTGCTGCAAAGACGGTCGCAGCGTATTCTTCGACATCTCTGCGTGACTTGCTGGGTAGGCCCTTCGGGACCAGGACGGTCATGGCCCGGGGGTTCAAATCCTTGTCAGGATCCAAGAGCCGCCCGTCTTCCAGCATGATCTTGGAGACGCGCAGGAGTGCCGGACTCGCTTCCAAAAGATAACGAACTCCCTCCGTACTCACGTCCAATGGAGATCCTGCGTCACTGCTGACGAAGAACATCGGCGTCACATTGGCCATCAGCAACGATCCGTCTTGGTATAGCGGTTGAATCTGTGATCCGATGGTATTCGCGATCTGCGGATTGTCCGATGCCCCTGCGTTGACTCCATAGCGGCTTGCCGCGACCAAGGGCCCCGGATCAGAAAGGACGGCGCTCAATTCTCGGCGTTGAGCCACACTCACTGACAACGTCGTCACGATGCCAACGCACATGATCACGCTGATCCCCCGAATCACGTAGACCACGGGGATGGCAAGGACTGACACGGTACGTCCCTTGACGGCCTCGAGGACCGTCAACCGACTCAACAGAAACTGCGATGCACTGATCGCCGTCACGCACACAATGACCAAACCGAGGATGAAGACGAGCGCCAGCAAGGTTCCCGGAATCACGAACAGTGGAGGGATTTGGGTTGCTGCCACCCCCGAGGCTGCCAGGACCAAGCCGATTCCCAGCCCCACGATCGACCCAGACCATGCCAGACACTGGTTCATGGCGATGAGAGGCCGACTCTGCCCGTGCAGCACCTGAAGTCCGGCCCGGCGTCCGCTTCGCAGGGTGGCCCCTCCAGCCAACAGGAAGACCAAGAGTGCCGCAGCGACCATCGTGCGACTTCCCAGTGCCAGGGCCCGCCCCCGCCAGAAGGAGAAGTCGTTCCCGGCCTCAAGCTCGATGGCCCAGTTTTTTTGGAGGAAGTACTTCTGGGCTGCCTGCCCCGCTTCCAATGAGCGATCTCCCATGAAGGCCAAATAGGCCACACCCGGCTCGAATTTCTCGATGATCGTGGGATGCTGCTCCAGATCGACTGCACGCATCTGGCAGGGATTGCGCAGGCAGGGATAACCCTGCACTGTCCACTTGGAGAATTCTGAACCTTGGCGAGCTGGAACGCCCGCCACCACGCCCTGCATGTCCGCGGAGGGGCTGCCAGCCACCACGACATCCACATCGTAGGCAGCAGCCCAGTGCCGCATCTCTTCGAGCGGATAGGAAGTACCCACCAGCTCGGGGGGTCGGGCAGCGGCGTTCCATGTCGTGACATCCACTCCAAGGAGAGGGTCGCGGCTGGCATTCCACACGACGGCGCACGCCAAGTAGATGGCGATCAGCGCCGACAGGACCGCAGTAAACCGTCTCATCCCAACCTTTTCCAGGAGATCCCCACTGGGCCGCCACGGGGTCTCATCACTGAGGGAACCGGCTCAATGGAAAGGGTTCAATTATCACTCTGCTACGGGGGTCACCCATACACATTGCGGTGACCCCCGCAGTCATTCTGCACATCGAGCCCGAGGATCGACACCAGTGGCGTGCTGCAAGGCGCGCCCCCCATCCGAGTCAACACTTTCGGTAGAACGACTCCCTTGCACTCGTCACGTCCGCCAAGGACGACTTCGCCCACGTCTCGGTCGAGGGGCCCATGCACTTGGACTGGTGAGTCCTGTGAACCCCAGCCTTTGTATTTCCTGCCGTGGACGAGCCATGGTTCACGCTATGGTGTTTGTAGTTCGACCACACCGAAGTTCCTGCCACGCCATGATCCCAAAAGGACTTGCAGTTGCGGCCGAGCCAGTTGCAGTCACCCGATACGGTGACTGCTGCTGCGGGACCAACCGCAGTGGCCCCCATTGAGAGCGCGACGATGACGGCTCGCGCCAGACCCCTCTTCAGATTCATGGTATTCCCTTCCCTGGTTGGAAAACACGGCGGACGCGGTGTGTTGGTGACAGTACAGGGGGGGGTGAGCAGCGTCAACCGATGGCTGGCCTCCGGGCGAGGGGGGACTCGACCAAGCCGCTGATGTCGTGGTGTTCCTGCGCTGGCCGGCCAACACATGGCTAGGGTTCGCCGGCATGCTGCAGGGTGACGTGTTCACCACCGACCTGATCGAGACCTGGGTCGACATCAAGCGCGCCGACATCGACGAGCTGCGCCAGCGCCCGCACCCCTACGAGTTCGACCTGTACTTCGCCATCTGAGGCACTGCAGGACTGGCAGTACGACGACTGGGGCCGGTCACCGTGTGGTGACCGGCCCCAGTCGTGTCCCTGCGGGCGGTGGCTGGCGTGCCCGGGGGCCTCTCGCTCTCTAGCCCAGGATCTCGCCGGAGGAGCCGCGCACGACGAGCTCGGGGAAGGGCCCGATCTGGCTGGTGGGCTCGCCGTCCTCGAGCAGGTCGACCAGTGCCCGGGCGGCCAGGGTGCCGATCTGTTCGGTGTGCCGGCGCAGGGCGCTGATGCCGGGGCGCATCATGCGCAGCGCGGGCGAGTCCTCATAGCTGGCGATGCACACGTCGCTGCCGACCACCAGTCCGGCGTCGGTGCAGGCGGTGACCCCTCCCACGGTCATCAGCTCGTTGTCATAGAGCAGGGCGGTGGGTGCATTGCCGGAGCGGACCAGCCGTTCGCTGGCGTCCATGCCGGTCAACTCGTCGCCGGTGACGACGTGGACCACCTGGGGGATCATGCCGTGGTGACGTGCCCGCGCCTTGAAGGCCTCGGCCCGCCATGAGACGTACTGGAGCTCGGGCGGCCCGGTCACATAGGCGATGCGCTGGTGGCCGCGCGCGGCGAAGTGGTCAACCAACAACTGTGTGGTGCCCACCTCCTCGACGCCGACGGTGCTGATCTTCTCGGCCACCGGCCCGCCGATGGTGACCCCGGGCATGCCGATCTCGGTGAGGACCCGGGCGCGGGAGTCATCGATGGTGGGGCGCAGCAGCACGACCCCGTCGACGCGACGCTCGGCCCACCAGGTGCGCAGTGTGCGCTCCTCGGCCTCGATCGAGGGCACCACCTGCAGCACGATCGAGAGGTGGTTCTTGTCGAGTTCGCGCTGCATGCCGGCCATGAAACGCATGATGAAGGCCTCGGCATGGTCGTCCCCGACGCCGCGCTGCAGGGTGAGGCCGAAGGAGCCGACCCTCTTGCCAGACAGCGCTGCCGCCGCCGCGCTGCGGGTCCAGCCCAGCTCGACGGCCACCTGCTTGATGCGCTCCCGCGTGGACTCCGAGACCCCGGGGCGATCATTGAGGGCGAAGGAGACGGCTCCCGGCGAGACCCCCGCCTCGCGCGCGATGTCCTTGATGGTTACTCGCTTCACCCAATCGACTATTACGGTTTATCACCCAGGCTTCAACCGCTCGATCCCATCCGAGACGGGATCGGGGAGAAGACCACCCCGAACTATCACCCCTGCGGCCTTGTGCGAGACTGACGGGGAGCGCCAGCGGCAGTGAGGTGAGAATGACAAGCCCAACCACGAGTGACGACGGCCCGCCTGCCCCGGACTGCAGCCAGCCGGTCTACCTGAGCGGGCTGGACCTGCACGGCCGCCGGGTCCTGGTCGTGGGCGCCGGTCGTGTCGCCAGCCGCCGCATCCCCCGCCTCCTCGAGGCCGGCGCCCTGGTCGAGGTGGTCGCTCCGCAGGCCTCCGAGCACGTCGAGGCCCTGGCTCGGCAAGGACGCCTGGCGTGGCACCAGCGGTGCGCCACGGCCCAGGACATCGACGGCGCCTGGTACGTCATGGTGGCCACCGCGGATCCCGAGGCCAACGAGGCCATCTCTGCAGCAGCCCAGCGGGCGCGGATCTTCTGTGTGCGGGCCGACCTCGCCTCCCGCGGGACCGCATGGACCCCGGCCACCACACGGATCGGGGATTTCACCGTCGGCGTGGTGGGCAATCGTGACCCCCACGGCTCGATGGAACTGCGTCGACGCATCGTCGAGGCGCTGGCCGAGACGCCCCCGGATGCCGACTGATCCCCGAAAGATGCAAGACTGGACCACACAACTACACAGCCCGTGACGGGTGCGAGGAAGCCGGACGAGCCGGCACGGTCGCGCCACTGTGTCCGAGACCCAGGTCTCGGGAGTCAGGAACTCCCCCGTCATGGCAGTCACTCAACCGAGACGCGTCATCTCGAGAAAGTTGCCTCCCATGCACATCGCCGAGGGATTCCTGTCCCCCATGCAGTGCGCCGCCTGGTATGCGGTGAGCGCACCCTTCGTCATCCACGGCGCCCGCGCCGTGATCGCCCAGAGTCGCCGGAGTCCGGAGAACCGCATGCTGCTGGCTGCGGCCGGCGCCTTCACCTTCGTCCTGTCGGCCATCAAGCTGCCATCGGTCTCCGGCAGCTCCTCCCACCCCACCGGCACCGGCCTGGGCGCGGTGCTCTTCCGTCCGCCGGTGATGGCCTTCCTCGGTACGGTCGTCCTGCTCTTCCAGGCCCTCCTGCTGGCCCACGGCGGGATCACGACGCTGGGGGCCAATGTCTTCTCCATGGCGGTCGTCGGACCCTGGGTCGGCTACAGCGCCTTCCTGCTGACCCGCCAGCTGGGCGCCAGCCCCGCGGTCGCCGTCTTCATGGCGATGTTCTTCGCCGACATGGCCACGTACTGCACCACCTCACTGCAGCTGGCCCTGGCCTACCCGGACCCGTCCTCCGGGATCGCGGGTGCCCTGGGCAAGTTCCTGGGGGTCTTCGCCATCACCCAGGTCCCCCTGGCCGTCATGGAGGGTCTGCTGGGAGTGGTCATCTTCGGCTTCCTCGGCCGCGTCGCCCCGCAGGACCTCGCCCGACTCGGCATCCGGACCACCACCTCGAAGGAGCTGCAGCATGCCTGAGAGCCCCCGCCGCAAGCCCTGGGTCACGCCGCTGCTGCTGGCTGCCGTCGCGGCCATCTTCGCCCTGAGCATGGCGCTGGCGCCGCGTCCGGCTGGCGACGGCCAGGAGGCCTTCGCCGGCACCGATTCCGTGGTCACCGAGATGCTCGCGGACAACGGAGTCACCCCTTGGTTCGAACCACTCTTCGAGCCCGGCAGCGGGGAGGTCGAGTCGGGCCTGTTCGCCCTGCAGGCCGGACTGGGAGGTGGCCTGCTCGGCTACGCGCTCGGCAACCTGCGCGGACGCCACCAGCAGCGCCGGGAGGACCAGGACGCCGCGGCCAGCCGGGAGCCGGCTGCCTGATGCACATCCCCGTCATCGACGACGCCGCCTGGACCAGCCCCTGGCGGCGTCGTCCCGTCGGCACCAAGATGGCGCTCAGCCTGGCGCTGGTGCTCACCGCCCTGGTCGGCCCGGTCTGGCCGACGGTCCCCCTCGTGGCGCTGACCAGCCTCGCACTGCTGCTGGGGCCGGCCCGGATCAGGGCGAGCGCACTGGCCAGGGTCCTGGCCGCACCCCTGCTGTTCATCGCGTCGGGGGCGGTGACGGTGGCGGTCGGCCTGGGCGCTCCGCCGACGAGCACGACAGTGCTGTGGCGGTGGGGACTGGTGTCGGTGAGCCGAGAGTCGCTCACCCAGTCCGTCGGGTTGCTGGGGCATGGCATTGCCGGAACACTGGCCCTCATGGTGCTGGCCACCACCACCCCGATGGTGGACCTGGTGACGTGGGCCCGACGCTGCCGGGTGCCCGACCCGCTGCTCGAGGTCGCCTCGCTCGTCTACCGCCTGTGCTGGGTGCTGCTGGCCACGGTGGAGGCCATGCACGAGGCGCAGCAGGCCCGTCTGGGCGGCTGCGCCCCCCTGCGCCGCCGGCTCAGGACGACCGGAGAGACGATCGGGCAGGTGATGGTGCGCTCCTGGGACCACGCCCGTCGACTGGAGGACGGGATGGCCGGACGCGGTTACGAGGACTCGCTCACCACCCTGGCCGTCGAACCAGCCCGGACCCGCCCCTTCACCGCCGCCGTCACGGTGCTGCTGGCCGTCCTGTGGGCCCTGCTGTGGCTGGTGACCCGTGGCTGAGCACGAACCGCTGCTGGCGGCCGAGTCCGTCTCGGCCCGCTTCGACGACCACCCCGTCCTCACCGGCGCCAGCATCACCCTGCCACGGGGCAGCCGCACCGCCCTGCTGGGCGCCAATGGCTCGGGCAAGACGACCCTGCTGCGCTGCCTGTCGGGAGCGCACCGCCCCGACCAGGGGCAAGTGCTGCTGGCAGGGCGTGCACTGCGACACGATCGCACGGGCCTGCGGGAGCACCGCCGCCGGGTCCAGCTGGTGTTGCAGGACCCCGACGACCAGCTCTTCAGCGCCGACGTGGCCCAGGACGTCTCCTTCGGGCCGATGAACCTGGGGCTGGCCGAGGCCGAGGTGCGCTCCCGCGTCGCCGAGGCACTCGACCTGCTTGCCGTCACCCACCTGGCCGCCAGGCCCACCCACCAGCTGTCCTATGGGGAGCGCAAACGGGTGGCGACGGCCGGGGCGGTGGCGATGCGGCCCCAGGTGCTGCTGCTCGACGAGCCCACAGCCGGCCTCGACCCTGCGGGGGTCCACGAGATGCTGGCCGCCCTGGAAAGGCTGCGCGGCGAGGGCGCCACGGTGGTGCTGGCCACGCACGACGTCGACCTCGCGCTGGCCTGGGCCGACGAGGCGGCCGTGGTGGCCGACGGCCGGGTGCGCCAGGGCCCCGTCGCGGAACTGCTCGACGATGCCGAACTGCTGGTCCGCGCCCGGCTGCACCGGCCCTGGCCGCTGGAGCTGGCGGCCCGGCTCGGGCTGCCCGGCCGCCCCCGCCATCTGGACGAGATGGCCGCACTGCTGCAACGATCCGCACAGAACCCAACCGAGGAAGCACCATGACGTCTTCAGCCCCATCCGGCACCCTTGCCCCACTCGAGCCCGGGACGGTCACCCTGGTGGGCGGTGGGCCCGGCGATCCGGGGCTGGTCACCGTCGCGGGCCTCGCGGCGCTGCGCCAGGCCGATGTGGTGCTGGTCGACCACCTGGCTCCCCAGGACAGCCTGGCCGAGGTGAGCGAGTCCTGCGAGGTGGTCTGGGTGGGCAAGCTGCCACGCGGCGAGTTCGTGCCCCAGGAGCGGATCAACGAGCTGCTGGTCGAGCACGCCCGGGCCGGATGCCGCGTGGTCCGCTTCAAGGGAGGCGACAACTTCGTCTTCGGCCGGGGCGGCGAGGAGTGGCAGGCCTGCGCGGCGGCAGGGGTGGCGGTGCGCGTGGTGCCCGGCGTCACCTCCAGCGTCGCAGCCCCAGCCCTGGCGGGGATCCCGGTGACCCACCGCAGCCTGGTGCAGGGCTTCACGGTGGTCAGCGGCCATGTGCCGCCGGGTGACGAGCGTTCCAGCCTCGACTGGCAGGCGCTGGCCCGTACCCGCACCACGCTGGTGGTGCTGATGGGGGTGAAGTACCTGCCCGAGATCATCGAGGCACTGGTGTCAGGCGGCCTCGATCCCCGGACGCCGGCTGCGGTGGTCGCCAGCGCGGGCACCCCCGGGATGCGCACCATCCGGGGGCAGCTGGACGGGATCGTCGCCCTGGCCGCGGACGTGCGCCCCCCGGCGGTGACGGTGATCGGTGAGGTCGCCGGCCTGGAACTGGACGCCGTCGAGGCCTGAGGGGGCGTGCCCGGTCGAGACAGCCCCTGCTCCACTGCCCCGGCCGGCCCGGTCACCCCGCCTGGGGAAGCTCGACCTCCCCGAGCCAGGCCTCCAGCCCGTCGCTTCGTCCTGCCCAGCGGGCCGCGGCGCTGCTCTGCTCGTGCTCGCTGAGCAGCACGTCCCGGAAGGCCCTCTCGATCCGCCCCCGGGTCTCCTGGCAGGTGCCGGTGACCACCAGGCGGGTGCGACGCTCCTGCTCGCACCAGTGGCCCACCTCGCCGATGCTGAGCTGTCCGCCCGAGCCGTCCCAGACGCACACGGCATCGGGGCGTGAGGGCAGCCAGAAGCAGCCGCGGGCCCGCACCGGTCCACTGCCCAGCAGCTCCACCTGGTCGAGCAGCCGTTGGGGATGGAAGGCGCGGGTGCTGTCGAGGACCACGGTCCACACCCCATCACGCTCCTCGTGGCAGCGCACGCGCCGCCGGGAGGGGGCCAGGCGCGCATCGAGTGCCTCGACATCATGGTTTCCGGCCAGCAGTGCCCCCACGTCGAGCCGATGCAGCCCCGTGACGCGGTGCACCTCGGGAGGCAGGACGTGCTCCAGCAGGGAGCTGGCCTGCGGCTGGGCGTGGTCGAGGGTGACGACCGTGTCGGCGGCGTCGAGCTGGGCCGACAGTGCCTCACCCACCGCGCGCGCGTCGTGCTCGGACAGCGCCAGTCCGCGCTCGGCCAACAGGTGGTCGCCCAGCAGGTCGTCGACCAGCGTCTCGGGGTCGACGACGGCGAGGCTGTGCGCCAGCCGGGCCTGCAGGGCCTGCTGGTCGATGGCGTACTGCAGCTGCTGGGCCACCTGTTCGTTCGCGGCACCAACCGGCAGGGTCACCAGGGCACTCGACCACCGTCCCTGCTCCGCGACCCACTGCAGGGTGGGCACCAGGCCCTCGCGCACCGTGCAGCTGAGGCAGCCGTGGTCGAGTTCGGCGAGGCTGGTGAAGACGACCCCGGTGATGTCGCTGACGGTGCAGCGCACCTCCTGTGGGCCGTCGGCGCCGGCGACGAGCTCGTGGCGCACCTCGACCCCGTCCCCGAGGTCACAGGCCAGGGCCAGGCTGGCGAGGTCGCGCACCGTCGGGTCGATGGTGGCCAGCAGCACCACGGCCAGCGGCCCGCGCCTCATCGGGCACCGCCGGGGCGCCCGTAGCGACGGTGGAACTTCTCGATGCGGCCCTCGGTGTCGATCGTGCGGGAGCGCCCGGTCCAGAAGGGGTGGCTGGCGCTGGAGACCTGCACGTCGACGACCGGGTAGGTGCTGCCGTCGCTCCAGGTGATGGTGGGGGCGTCGTCACCCAGCTGGGCGACGATCGTCGAGCGGGGTGAGCAGCTGGCTCCCGGCGGAGCGGTCCCGGAAGACGACGGGGCCGTAGGACGGATGGATCTCGGACTTCATGGCTTCCTTCGTGGGCTGTCTTGACCTTTCTTTGGGAATGATTATCATTTTCTAGTCCACAGTCAAGGCGGACCCTCGATGGCCCACAGACCAACCACACCCACCGACCAACCCAGGAGGAGAAGGATGCGCGCCAGATGCCAGGTGACCGGAAAGGAGCCCCTCCGGGCCAACCATGTCTCCCACTCCCACCGGCGAACGCCCCGGCGCCAGGAGCCGAACCTGCAGCACAAGAGCTTCTGGGTCCCCACCCTGGGGCGGCGGGTCCGGCTGCGCGTCAGCGCCAAGGGCCTGCGCGTGATCGACGCCCGAGGCATCGACGCCGTGGTCGGCCAGATGCTCACCGAGGGCCAGAAGATCTGACCCCCACCCACACAGACAGGAGGAAGCGCATGGCCAAGAAGTCCGACGTGCGCCCCATCATCAAGCTCCGCAGCACCACAGGAACCGGCTACACCTACGTCACCCGGAAGAACCGACGCAATGACCCCGACCGGCTCAGCCTGCGCAAGTTCGACCCGATCATCCGCCAGCACGTCGAGTTCAAGGAGACCCGCTGACATGGCCAAGAAGTCCAAGATCGCCAAGGACGCCCAGCGTCGCGTCCTCGTGGAGCGGTATGCCGAGCGTCGCGCCGAGCTGAAGGCGACGATCGCCAACGCCACCGCCAGCCACGACGAGAAGGCGGCCGCCCGACGGGCCCTGGCCCGGCTCCCCCGGGACTCCTCCCCCGTGCGGCTGCGCAACCGCGATGCCGTCGACGGGCGCCCGCGCGGCTTCCTGCGCAAGGCGGGCATCAGCCGTGTGCGCTTCCGGGAGATGGCGCATGCCGGCGAGCTTCCCGGCATCACGAAGTCGAGCTGGTGATCGCCATGGCCGTCCCCAAGCGCAAGATCTCCCGCGCCAACACCCGCCACCGCCGCGCCCAGTGGAGGGCGAGCGTTCCCGAACTCGTCGAGGTCCGAGACGACGGCCGCACCGTCCAGGTGCCGCGACGCCTCGTGGCCGCCGCCCACCGAGGACTCGTCGACCCCGACCGGCTCCGCTGACCCGGCGGAGCCGGCCCACCGCCAACCACCACAGGAGAAACCATGACCCATTGCGAGCTCGTCGCCGACATCGCCCAGCACACCGGGCAGAGTGCCGCCGAGGTGGGCCGCATCCTGGCCTGCCTGGCCGATCGCGTCGCCGCACACCTCAAGGAGGGCACGAAGGTGCAGGTCAACGGCCTGTTCGTCGCCGAGGCCGCCCCCCGCGAGGAACGACCCGGACGCAATCCCCGCACCGGCGAGCCGATCACGATCCCCGCCCACCGGGCCGTGCGGATCACCGCCTCGTCCACCCTCAGGAGGGCCGTTCGCGCCTGATCCGGGCAGTCCGGCAGCCCCGCTGCCCGAAGCAGACATCGCTGGCCACACAGGCGGAAGCAGACCAGGACCCGTCCTTGGAAAAAGGAGCGGATACTGGTCGCCAGCACCAACAGCTCGGGGTATCTTCAGGGCATTCGTGCCACCGACGGCACGTGGAACTGCACAACTCCGGCAGAAGGCACAACCATGGCAGAAGACACCGCCAGGCGGATCATCGAGGAGGTGGGCGGCGCCGAGAACGTCGCCAGCCTCACCCACTGCGCCACTCGACTCCGCTTCGAACTCCACGACTCCAGCAAGGTCGACACGGCCCGCATGGAACAGATCCCCGGCGTGATGGGCGCAGTCCCGCAGTCAGGCAACCGCTACCAGGTCGTCATGGGCGGCGCCGTCGCCAACGCCTACAGCGACATCATGCAGCTGCCCGAGATGGGCAAGGCAGGCTCTGCCAGCGATGACGACATCAAGGCCGCCGCCCGCGCCGGCGGCGTGCGCGGCAAGAGCGCCGGCGTCGACGCCTTCTTCGAGTTCCTCAGCGACTCCTTCCGCCCGATCCTGGGCGTGCTGCTCGGCGCCTCGCTGATCATCGCCTTCACCGCCGTGCTCGACGCCCTCAAGATCGTCGACTTCCGCGCCGCCGACAAGCCGGCCAGCTGGCTCTTCGTCGACGCGATGTGGAAGAGCGTCTTCTTCTTCCTGCCGATCATGGTGGCCTACAACGGCGCCAAGAAGCTCAAGGTGGACCCGTGGATCGGCGGCGCCATCATGCTCGCGCTGATGACCCCCCGAATACCGCCAGGGCCTCTACAACGCCGCCAACACCGTGTGCACCAAGAACCCAACGCTGGGCACCGAGAGCTGCGTGGCGCGGGTCTTCGGCATTCCCCTGCAGCTCAACGACTACAACGGCCAGGTCTTCGTGCCGCTGCTGATGGTCGCCGTGCTGGCCGTGCTCTACCGCTTCCTGCAGAAGATCTTCCCGGCCAACCTGCAGATGGTCTTCGTGCCCTTCTTCTGCCTGCTGATCATGATCCCGCTGACCGCCTTCCTGCTCGGGCCGATCGGCGTCTGGCTCGGCACCGCGATCGGTGGCGGACTGGCGTGGATGAACACCAATGCGCCCTTCATCTTCGCCATCGCGATCCCGATGATCTACCCCTTCCTGGTCCCGCTGGGCCTGCACTGGCCGCTCAACGCCCTCATGCTGATCAACATCCAGGCGCTGGGCTATGACTTCATCCAGGGCCCCATGGGCGCCTGGAACTTCGCCTGCTTCGGCGCCACCGCCGGCGTGCTGGTGCTCGCCATGCGCGACAAGGACGTGGTGATGCGCCAGACCGCCTCGGGCGCGCTGGCGGCCGGCCTGCTGGGCGGCATCTCCGAGCCCTCCCTCTACGGCATCCACCTGCGCTTCAAGCGCATCTACCCCTCGATGCTGATCGGCTGCTTCGTCGGCGGCCTCGTGATCGCCGTCGGCGGACTGCTCGGCATGGCCGACGACGGCATCCGCACCAATGCCTTCGTCTTCACCTCCCTGCTGACCATCCCGGTCTTCAACCCGATGCTGCTCTACGTGATCGCCATTCTCGCGGCCTTCTTCACCGCCATGGCCCTGGTGGTCGTGCGCGGCTACCAGACCAAGGAGGAGCGCGCCGAGACCCGTGCCCTGCGCGAGGCCGGCGCCTCCGACCCCCTGGCCGCCGCCTCGGGACTGGAGGCCGCCCCTGCACTGGCCACCGCCGGTGCCGGTGCCACCGCCGCCACCGTGACCTCGCCTGAGGCCGTCGCCCCGGCCGCTGGCACTGCCAGCACCGAGGGTGTTGCGGCCGCCGGCCAGTCCGCGCCGGCCAAGCAGCCGAAGCCCGCGATGGTGCCCGGCACCGTCACCGAGGTGGGCGCTCCCCTGGCCGGCCGCGTCATGCCGCTGTCCGAGGTGCCGGATCCCGTCTTCAGCAAGGGCATCGTCGGCCTGGGCGTCGGCATCGACCCGAGCGGTGACACCGTCGTCGCTCCCGCTGCCGGCACCGTGATCGTCGCCCAGAAGACCGGACATGCCTTCGGTCTGCGCCTGGACAGCGGCGTCGAGCTGCTGGTCCACGTCGGCATCGACACCGTCAACCTCGAGGGTCGCGGCTTCGACGTGAAGGCCGCCAAGGGCGACCGTGTGGAGGCCGGGACCCCGCTGGTCACCTTCGACCGCTCCGTCATCGAGGAGGCCGGCTACTCGCTGGTCACCCCCGTGCTGGTGACCAACCACAAGAAGTTCGGCGAGGTGGCCCAGGCCGCCGACGGACAGGTCCAGGTGGGCGACCTGGTGCTGCGCACCACCGCCAAGCCGGCCCAGTGACCCACCGGGGCAACTGAATCGCAGCAAGGACCCGCGACGGCGGGGTGGGAGTCGAGCTCCCGCCCCGCCGTCGTGCATGCCACGTCACAGGAACGGTGTGACGGGCGGCGCCGGGCCCGGCGCTCAGTCGCTCGGGGGTCGGTCCATCCGATCCAGCTCGCGCACCAGCTTGAGGCTGAGCGAGCGAAGCTGCTCGACGTCGGCCTCGTCCCAGCCATCCAGGGCCCGCTCCACCACGCACTGCCGATGCCGGCGCACCGTGCGCAGCAGGGCCTCCCCCTTCCCGGAGAGGCGGGCGCACTGGATCCGGCGGTCGTCGGGAAGGGTCTGTTTCTCCACCAGCCCCAGCTGGGCCAACCGGCTGATGCGGCGCGAGGCCGTCGAGAGCTCGAGGCAGTGGGCCTCGGCCAGCTCCCCGATGCTGAGGGTACGTCCCTCCAGCTGGAAGAGCAGGTCGAGCTGGGCGCTTTCGAGCTGGGATACGGAACGACGTTCACGCCTGCGGGTGCGCAGCACGGCGCTGACCACCTCGTTGATCGCATGACTGACGTCAGGCCGGTCACCAACTCCCGGTGTGGGGCAGGAAGTTGTCACCCGCCCCATTGTGGGTCTTCACCCTTCACACACCAAACAGTTGATCGTTCAGGTACGCAGTGTTCGCCACAAGCGGTGCGGCACCAGGTGCGCCAGTGCCATGGCTGGGCCGAAGAGCGACGGGACGTGCACGACGTCCTTGCCCCGCTCCAGGGCCCCCACCGCCGCCCGGGCCACCTCCTCGGCCTCGACGGTGAAGGCGACCGGATCATTGCCGGCGATCATCCCGGTCGCGACGGCCCCGGGCCGCACCACCAGTACCCGCACCCCACTGCCGGCCAGGGCAACACCGAGGTTCAGGTAGAAGGCATCCATGGCGGACTTACTGGCGCCGTAGACGAAGTTCGAGCGGCGCACCCGCACCCCGGCCACCGAGCTGAGGGCCACGATCGCACCCCGGCCCTGACGACGCATGGCCGCGGCCAGCGCGACGCCCACCCCCACCGCCGCGGTGGAGTTCACCGTCACCAGGCGTTGCGCGGCTACCACGTCGGTCCACGCCTGTTCCTGGTCGCCCAGGATCCCGAAGGCCACCACGGCATGGCTCACCTCGTGGCGGGCGAAGACCTCGTCGACCAGTGCCTCGTGGGAGCCCAGCGCCTCGGCGTCGAAGTCGACGGCCTCCACCGTGGCAGCCCCGGCGGCCCGCAGCCGATCCGCCACGGCGGCCTCCTCCGCGTCGGCCCCGGGCCGCGGGCGGCGCGCCAGCACCACGTCGGAGCCCGAATGCTCGGCCAGCAGCTCCTCCACGATGGCCAGGCCGATCCCGGACCGACCCCCCAGCAACAACACCGTACTCATGGCTGTCCTCCCCAGAAGAGCTTGTCGACCACCTGGCTGGCATGGCGGGTGGTGCGGCCGTAGTCGTCGAGCAGCATCGAGGCCTGCCCCTTGCGATAGCCCAGCAGGCCGGCGACGGCCGCGACCTCGCGCACGTCGCCCGAGATCTGGTCCTGGGCCCTGCCCCGCACCAGCAGGATCTTGTTGCGCAGCCGGCTGGCCAGGCGCCACGCCTGCTCCAGCGCCACCGCCTCCTCGGCGCTGACCAGTCCTTCCTCGACGCACGCCCTCAGCGCCGCCAGGGTGGAGGTGACGCGCAGAGAGGGCAGCCGGTGGGCGTGCTGCAGCTGCATCAGCTGTACCGTCCACTCCACGTCGGCCAGCCCGCCCGGCCCCATCTTGGTGTTGCGCCTGGGGTCGGTGCCCCGGGGGATCCGCTCGACCTCCATCCGGGCCTTCATGGAACGGATCTCGGTCAGCTGGGAGCGCTGCAGGCCGCCCTCGGGCCAGCGCAGCGGCGCGACCACCTGCAGCAGGGCATCGGTCAGCTCCCGCGAGCCGGCCCCGTGTGAGGCGCGCACCATCGCCTGGGACTCCCAGGTGGAGGCCCACCGCTGGTAGTAGGCGGTGCAGCTGGCCAGGCTGCGCACCATCGGGCCGTTCTTGCCCTCGGGGCGCAGGTCCGGGTCGATCTCGAGTGCCGGGTCGGGGCCGCGCTGGGAGAGCATCCTGCGCACGGCCCCCACCAGGGCGGTGGCCTTCTTCGTCGCGTCCGGGTCGTCGCTGTCGGCCATCACGAAGATGGCATCGCAGTCACTGCCCAGGCCCATCTCCCGGCCACCCCAGCGGCCCATCGCCAGCACGCCGACCTCGGGGGCCTCGATGCTTCGACGGGCCACCTCCAGGGCGGCGTCGATGGTGGCCCCGGCCAGGTCGGACAGGCCCGCGCCGAGTTCGTCGAGGCCGATGATGTCGAGCAGGTCCCCGGCCACCATCCGGAACAGTTCGGTGCGTCGGATGGCGCGCACCGCGGCGATGGCCTCGTCCTCGTGCTCGTGGCGACGCAGGGCCGTGGTCATGGCCGCCAGCACCTCCTCGCGGGTGCGGGGGCGCAGGTCCTTGTCGTGGGCCAGGATCCGCACCCCCTCGGGGGCGCGCAGCAGCAGGTCGACGGCCATCCGGCTCGACGACAACAGCCGGGCCAGTCGTTCGGCCATGTCGGCCTCGTCGCGCATCGCCCGCAGGTACCAGGGGCTGGAGCCCAGCGATTCGGAGACCTTGCGGAAGCTGAGCAGGCCGTGGTCGGGATTGGGCCCCTGGGCGATCCAGCCGAGCATGGCCGGCATCAGCTGCCGCTGGATCTCCACCGCGCGGGTGCTGCCGGTGGTCAGCGCCTCCATGTGCCGCAGGGCAGCGGCCGGGTCGCTGAAGCCCAGCACCTTGAGCCGGTCGCCGGCCTGTTCGGGGGTCAGGCGCAGCTCGTCGCCGTGCAGGCGGGTGACCGCCGCGAGCAGGGGCGAGTAGAAGACGCGCTCGTGCAGGCGCATCACGCGACGGCTGGTGGAGCGCCAGGCCTTGAGCAGCCCCTCGGCCCCGCCGTCCACGTGGAGGCTGCGCGCCAGCGTCCGCAGTTCCTCCTCGTCGGTGGGCAGCAGGTGCGTGCGCCGCAGCTTGAGCAGCTGCACCCGGTGCTCCAGGGCCCGCTGGAAGCGGTAGGCCTCGTCCAGCTCGGCCCCGTCGCCCCGTCCGATGTAGCCGTGGGCCACCAGCCGGCCGAGCGAGCCAAGGGTGTCGCGGGTGCGCAGCCGGTCGTCGCTGCGCCCGTGCACCAGCTGCAGCAGCTGGACGGAGAACTCCACGTCGCGCAGGCCGCCGGAACCCAGCTTGATCTCACGGTCGGCCTGGTCGGCGGGCAGCAGGCTGATCACGCGCTGGCGCATGGCCTGGGTCTCGGACAGGAAGTTCTCGCGCTCGGCGGCCTGCCAGACCAGGGGCTGGACGATGTCGACGAAGCCCTGCGCCACGTCCAGGTCTCCGGCCATCGGCCGGGCCTTGAGCATGGCCTGGAACTCCCAGTTCTTGGCCCACTTGTCGTAGTAGGCGCGCATCGAGTCAAGGCTGCGCACCAGGGGCCCGGACTTGCCGTCGGGCCGCAGGTTGGCGTCGACCTGCCAGATGGAGCCTGCCGCGGAGTGGGCCGAGCAGATCTGGGCCACCTTGGCGGCCAGCCGGCCGGCGGTCTCGACGGCCTGCGCCGCGGAGGTCTGGTCATCGGCGGGCTCGGCGACGTGGATGACGTCGACATCGCTGATGTAGTTGAGCTCTTGGGCGCCGCACTTGCCCATCGCGACGATCCCGAGCCGGGTGTGCTCGTGCCCGGGCACCTGGGAGCGGGCGATGGCCAGGGCTCCCTGCACCAGGGCGTCGGCCAGGTCGGCGAGTTCCGCTGCCACCTCGTCGACCATTGCGGTGGGTTCGGCACTGTCGAGGTCGCGGGCGGCGATGCGTACCAGGTGGCGACGGTTGGCCATCCGCAGGTGGTTGGCCGCTTCCGGATCTGCTGCCACCAGCAGCTCGCCCTGCGGCTCGGCGCCGATCGCACCGAGCACCTGCTCGCGGATCTCCTCGCGGCTCCAGCGCCGCGGGACGGGCAGCAGCTCCTCCAGCACCTCGGGGTGGCGCGCCAGGTGCTGGTTGAGGGCCTGGGAGCCGCCCAGCAGGCTGAACAGACGGCCGCGTGCCGCGGAATCGTCGAGCACGATCCGCAGCAATTGTGGTGCGGCCTCGTCGACGCGGTCCAGGCCGGTCAGCGCCAGGCCCGGGTCGGCCACCCGGCCCAGCTCGGGCAACCAGGCCGCCAGCTCGGTGCTGGCGATGGTGCGGCGTGCGACGAGCTCGGCCAGGTCCCGCTCGGCGCGGTCCACCTCCACGAATCCTCGGCGGGCGAGTTCGCCGGCGCTGGTCACCAGTCTCATCGTGGTCTCCTCGCTGGGTGGGCCTGCAGGCAATGGTGCGAGACTATTGCACCTGCCGGTTCGTCTGGTCGTCATGCCCCGGTCACCGGCTGGAAACCCTGCCCCCCTTGGATTGGAGCATGAGCATCATGGCCTCTCGCATCGACCGCGCCCTGCGCACCACCAGTGAGCTGCTGGTGGCGCAATGCCGGGTGCTGGCCACCAGCAGCTCGCTGCCGGCCACGGGGCACTCCCGTCTGGTGGTGCTGGTCGACGGCCTGCTGGAGGCGCTCGACAAGCCCAGCAATGCCCGCAACCAGTCCTGGTCGGCCCTGCTGGCGAAGCGGGAGGTCACGGCCACCGCCCGCCAGGAGCTGGCCACCGAGCTTCGCACCACCACCCAGCCCGAGGTCCTGCAACGCCTGGCGGCCTCGCGCACGGCCACGCTGGAATCGGCACTGGCCGGGACGGTGCCGATGAGCGTGCACACCGACGACGGGATCTCGCACCTCAACGACCTGCTGCGTGCCGTCCTGGTGGAACTGGTGGTACTGGCCGACATGCACGGTCCCGGGCTGGTGCAGCCCGCCGCACTGCGGGCCTGCGTGCGGGCCCTGTCCCAAGCGCTGGGGGAACGCTTCGCGGGGCAGACCATCGAGGTGCGCATCCCCCCGGCCAGCGCCGTACAGGTGGGCGCCTTCGGAGAGGGCCCCACCCACACCCGCGGCACACCTCCGAATGTGGTGGAGACCGACGAGATCACCTGGCTGCGGCTGGCCACCGGACTGACCTCACTGCCCGCCGCCCTCAACCGGGCCCGCGCCAACGCGTCCGGCTCACACCACCAGGCGCTGCAGCGGATGCTGCCGGTGGTCGACCTGAGCCGACTCGCCTGAGGCTCAGTCCTCGTCGAAGTCCCGGCGGACCACGCCGACGCCGCCCCAGAAGGCGGCCCCGGTGATGGTGACCAGTGGCGCGTCAGGTGCCAGGTCGGCCGGGTTGATCGAGCCCTCGGCTCCGAAGCCACCCATCAGCGGCAGGCCGTGCACCCGCACCCGGACGTCGGGCGGCACGATCACCTCGACGCCACCCATGATGGCGACCGCGATGATGGTGGTCTCGGCCTCGGTGAAGCTGGCCTCGCGCAGGTCGATGCTGACCCCGCCCATGATGGCGACGGCGGTGTGGGTCCCCGCGGCGGCCCATTCGCCGCTGCGCTCGGCGCCCGACATGATGGCGACCGTGGCCGGCACCCCGGCCGTTGCCCCGTGCCCGGTGCGAGCCGGCAGCCGACGCGTGGCGGGCACGGGCAGGCGCCCGGAGGCGATGCCCTGGTCCGCAGGGAGGTCGGCCAGCAGCGCGTCGAGATCGGTGTCGTAGGTCGCCTGCCAGACGCGCTCGATGCGCGAGCCGAACTCGTCGACGTCCAGCCGCCCCCTCCTGGAAGGCGTCGGCCAGCCGGTCGGCGGTGCGCTGTCGCTCCGCGTCACCGGCCCGCAGCGATGGCTGCGGACCTGGTGAGGTGCTCGGCGACGGGCCTGGTGAGCTGTCTGTCGCGGCGGGATCGCCCATGACGTCCATGGAACCGATGCTAACGAGGAGCCGGTCCACGAGGACTCAAGGGTGGGGCATCACAGGCGCGGCAGCAGCGTGGCAAGCTCGTGCGGCGTCACCTGGCGACGGTAGTCGTCGAACTCTGCCCGCTTGTTGCGCAGGAAGAAGTCGAAGACGTGCTCGCCCAGCGTGCTGGCCACCAGTTCGGAGGACTCCATCTCGCGGATCGCGTCCTCCAGGTTGTGCGGCAGGGTCCGCACCCCCAGCGCCCGGCGCTCGCGCGGGGTGAGCTTGTTGACGTCGCCGTCGAGCTCGGCGGGCAGTTCCAGTTCCTGCTCGATGCCCGACAGCCCGGCCGCGAGGATCAGCGCGAAGGCCAGGTAGGGATTGGTGGCCGAGTCGGGCGAGCGCAGCTCGACGCGGGCACTGGAGGCCTTGTCCGGCTTGAACATCGGCACCCGCACCATCGCCGAGGAGTTGTTGCGGCCCCACGAGATGTAGGAGGGTGCCTCACCCTCGCCGGTCAGGCGCTTGTAGGAATTCACCCACTGGTTCGTGACCGCAGTGATCTCGGGCGCGTGGTGCAGCAGGCCGGCGACGAACTGCTTGCCGATACGGCTGAGGTGGTAGGCATCGGAGGCGTCGTAGAAGGCATTGCGGTCGCCCTCGAAGAGGCTGACGTGGGTGTGCATCCCGGAACCGGCGTGCTCGGTGAAGGGCTTGGGCATGAAGGATGCCTCGATGCCCTGGCTGACGGCCACCTCCTTCATCACCACCCGGAAGGTCATGATGTTGTCGGCCATCGTCAGCGCATCTGCATAGCGCAGGTCGATCTCGTGCTGGCCGGGAGCGCCTTCGTGGTGGCTGAACTCGACGCTGATGCCCATCCGCTCCAGCATGTCGATGGCATCGCGCCGGAAGTCGGTGCCGTCACCGAGGGTGGTGTGGTCGAAGTAGCCGCCATGGTCCAGCGGAGTGGGCTCGACGCCCGGCACGATCGGCGGCTTGAACAGGAAGAACTCGATCTCGGGGTGGGTGTAGAAGGTGAAGCCCATGTCGGAGGCCTTGTCCAGGGCCCGCTTGAGCACGTGGCGCGGGTCGGCGAAGCTCGGCGACCCGTCGGGCAGCGAGATGTCACAGAACATGCGTGCAGTGTTGCTCTGGGTGCGCCACGGCAGCATCTGGAAGGTCGACGGATCGGGATGGGCCACCATGTCCGACTCGTAGATGCGCGCATAGCCCTCGATGGCGGAGCCGTCGAAGCCGATCCCCTCGGCGAAGGCCCCCTCCAGCTCCGCGGGGCCGATGGCCACCGACTTCAGTGATCCCAGCACGTCGGTGAACCACAGCCGCACGAAGCGGACGTCGCGTTCCTCCATGGTGCGCAGTACGTACTCTGTCTGCCTGTCCATGCCTCCAGTCTGCCAAGGACCATGTTTCAGGCGAGTTACAGGGTGCGGGCGGGTCTGCGGGAGCCGTCGGGGCACCCACCTAGACTCGAGGCATGTCGATGCCAGGATGGTACCCGGACCCCGCCGGCAACCAGGGGCACTTCCGCTACTGGGACGGGGCCTCGTGGTCTGCACAGACCACCACCGATCCCGGCTCGACCCCCGCCCCGGCACCGGTCCAGCACACCGTCCAGGACGCCTCCGGCCGTACCGTCCAGGACGCCTCGGGCAGGGACCGTCGTGGCCTGCTGGCCGTCGTCGCCGCCCTGCTGGTGCTCGGCCTGCTGGTCTGGGCGCTGGTCGCGCGCGACAATGACGGCTTCCAGGCGGTACCGGAGGACACGAACTCCTCCTCTCCCAAGGGGCCGGTCTGGGACGAGACCTCTCCCCCGACCCCCGAACCGTCGGGGATCAGCGAGCCCGCCCCCACCGGTGGCGCGATGGTCGAGTGCCCCACCCAGGGCGGCGGGGTGCGTCCGGTGGATGGTGACCGTCTCACCGGCGGTGGGCTGTCCATCCCGGTCACCGAGGGGTGGAATGACGCGGCCAGCGACTTCTTCGTGCTGCCGTGGACCCACGACCTGCAGGGCCAGACCAAGACCATCTTCGACGCCGGCTCGACCCGCTGGTTCTCGGTGCAGGCCGTGGGGGCCGTCTCGGTGGCCGATGGTTTCGAGGAGCCGCGCAACAGTGCGCGGATGATGATGAGCTGCTTCGCCACCAGCGGCTACTACTCCGGCTTCGTCGCCCGCAAGGACCTGCTCAGCGAGAAGGTGGACGTCGGGGGCAAGCCCGGCTGGCACCTGCGCAGCGAGGTCCGTGTCGACATGCCTGAGCTGCCGCAGGTGGAGGGAGACGTGATCGACGTGGTGGTGGTCGATGTCGGCTCCCCCGAGTCGCTGGGGGTCTTCATCAGCTCGGCCACCATCGGCGACATCCCGACCATCTCCGAGGTGGAGCGTTCGATCGATGAGATGACGCTGGCCTGAGTGCCGCCGCGCGGCGGCGGCTCAGGCCTCGAGACTCACTCCTCGACTGGGCTGCCGTCGAAGCGCACGCGCTCCTCGTCGTCCTCCTCCTGCTCCTCGGGGTCGTTGAAGCGGGGGTCGGTCTCCCACAGCTCGTTGCGCTCGGCGACGTGGTCCATCGCCTGGGCCGCCTCCTCGCGGGTGGCGTAGGGGCCCAGCCGGTCGGCGGCCTTGGCCTCGCCCTCCCCCACGACGCGGTGCTCCACCAGCGACCAGTAGAACTTCTCCTGCTCGGCCATCCTTGCCTCCTGACTAGACTGAATCCCGTGACTGCCATCAAGCCCTTCCCGATCAGCCCCCGTCGCAGCGTGCCCTCGTCGATCGAGCGCCCGGAATACGTGGACCGGCCGGCGCCACAACCGTACATGGGCAGCAATGTGCAGTCGGCAGAGACGATCGAGAAGATGCGCGAGGCCGGCAGGATCGCCTGCGGGGCCATGCACGAGGCGGGCAAGGCGATCGCGCCGGGCGTCACCACCGACGAGCTGGACCGCATCGTGCACGAGTACATCCTCGACCACGGCGCCTACCCTTCGACGCTGGGCTACCGCGGCTTCCCCAAGAGCTGCTGCACCAGCGTCAACGAGGTGATCTGCCACGGCATCCCCGACGCGCGCCCACTGGCCGACGGCGACCTGGTCAAGATCGACGTCACGGCCTACAAGGACGGCGTGCACGGCGACAACTGCTTCACCTTCACCTGTGGCGACGTCGACGAGGAGAGCCGCCTGCTCACCGAGCGCACCCAGGAGGCGATGAACCGCGCCATCCGGATGTGCAGGCCGGGACGACCGATCAGCGTGATCGGCCGGGTCATCGAGGCCTATGCCCAGCGCTTCGGCTACGGCGTGGTGCGCGACTACACGGGCCATGGCGTGCACACCGCCTTCCACTCCGGCCTGGTCATCCTGCACTACGACGAGCCCCGGCTGGACACGCCCATGGAGGTGGGCATGACCTTCACCATCGAGCCGATGCTCTGCCTCGGCGACTACCGCAGCCACCAGTGGGACGACGGCTGGACCGTGGTCACCAATGACGGCTCGCGGGTGGCCCAGTTCGAGCAGACCATCGCCATCACCCCCACCGGTGCGGAGATCATCACCACCCTCGACTGACGCCCTGCAAGCAATCCACCCGGGCGCACAGGAAATCACTCCTCACTGACGCTGGGGTGACGCCCGGTGCGAAAGCCCTGACCAACGACCCCTTCGACGCTGCCCGGCAGCGCGGAGGGCCGCCCTGGTCTCCCGGGCCAGTCGCTGTGACGGCGTAGTGGTCGCGGTGCGTCGAGATCCGGCGCCACGACTCGGGGGAGTTCCAATGAGCCTGTCACGTCGCCACTTCCTGCAGGCCACCGCGGCCGGCAGCCTGACCCTGTGGGCCACCGACGGCCAGGGCCGGCCACGCGCCGTCGCCGCGGCCATTCCCGGCGGCAGCCTTCCGGCCACCGAGATCCCCCAGTTCCGCGAGCCCCTGTTCGTGCCCCAGATCCTGGAGTCCTGGTCGCGCACCTGGACCCCCTATGGGGCCACCGACGTCTAGGACCTGGCCATCCGCCAGGTGGGCCAGCAGGTGCTCCCCCAGGGGATGCCCCGCACCCAGGTGTGGGCCTATGGCCCCAGCGACGAGGGCGACGAGGCCTTCCACGCCCCCGGCCACACCATCGTCTCCCGCTCCGGAGAGGCGGTGCGCGTCACCTGGAGCAACCAGCTCGTCGATGGCCAGGGCAACTAGCGCCCTCACCTGTTCACCGTCGACCTCACCCTGCACTGGGCCAATCCCACCCAGGAGCCCTCGGCCGGTGGCACGGTGCGTTCCACCGACACCAAGCCGGACTACACCGGGCGCCGCTATGTCCCGCCGGCCGAGTACCGCGACCCGGCCACGCAGTACACCAGCTACACCGGGCCGGTGCCCACCGTCACCCACCTGCACGGCGCCATCGGCGTCAAGGACCACTCCGACGGCTACTCCGAGGCCTGGTACCTGCCGGCCGCCCGCAACATCCCCGCCGGTCACGCACGGCACGGCCGCTGGTGGCAGTTCCTGGCCGACAAGGCCCACCGCGAGCATGGCGTCACCTGGAGCGAGGGCAGCCAGATGGCCACCTATCCCAACAACAACCGGGTGAGCACCCTGTGGTTCCACGACCACGCCATGGGCCTGACCCGGCTCAACGTCTATGCCGGTCCGGCGAACTTCTACCTGGTGCAGGGCACCCATGGGGATGCCCTGGACTCGCGCACCGGCACGCCGGCCATCGCCCCCTTCATGAACCACTCGGACGTGTGGGTCAAGAGCCCGCCGCGGCCCGGGCAGGACATCTGCCTGGCCATCCAGGACCGCTCCTTCAACCGCGACGGCTCCCTCTTCTACCCCAGTTCACGGTCCTTCTTCGACGGCTACGGCGGCCCCCTCTACCCCGAGGCGCCGCACATCCCGCCGAACTGGGTGCCGGAATTCTTCGGCAACACCCTGCTGGTCAACGGCCGCACCTGGCCCTTCCACCAGGTCGAGCAGCGCCGATACCGGCTGCGCCTGCTCAACGGCTGCGGATCGCGCACCCTCTACCTCGACTTCCGCGACATCCCCGGCATCGAGGTCTGGCAGACCGGCAATGACGGCGGCCTGCTGGATGCCGCGGTCAACGTCTCCGCGCAGCCCGGGTGGCGCGCCAACCGCGTCGTGCTGGCACCGGCCGAGCGCGTCGAACTGTTGGTGGACTTCACCGAGGTGCCTGCCGGACGCCACCTGCTGCGCAATGTCGGCCCCGACGCCTTCTTCCCCGGCGGCCGCCCGGCCGAGCCCGGCGAGCAGCCGCGGGCAGGCTCTACCCGATGGACGAGCGCGAGATCGTCTTCCCGCCCGCCGACCCGGCCACCACCGGCCGGGTGATGGCCTTCGACGTGGCGCCCGCCACCGGTCCGGACGAGTCGACGCCCGGCCGCCACCTGCAGCTGCGGCCGCAGCCCTCACTGCCGGCCCCGGTGCGCACGCGGCGGCTGTCCACGACGATGAGCTTCCACCACGTCGACCCGAGCCCGGCCCCCTTCGCCTCGCACACCATGCTCGGCACCCTGAGCGGAACGCCGGGCGGAGTGATGCGGGTGACGGGCACCATGTGGGGAGATCCGGTCACCGAGAACCCCGCCGTCGGCGACGTGGAGGACTGGGAGATCTACAACCTGGTGCAGGACGCTCCGGTCCCCCATCCGGTGCACATCCACGAGACCACCTTCCAGGTGATGGAGCGGCGGATGATCGACTACGACTGGGAGACCGGCCGGATGACGATGGGGCCGCGGGTGCCGCTCGAAGCGGGTGAGAGCGGCCGCAAGGACACCGTCTTCGTCCACCCGGGCGAGATGATCCGGCTGCGGATGCGTTTCACCACCGCCGGGCAGTACATGTGGCACTGCCACCTGCTGGTGCACGAGGACAACGAGATGATGCGGCCCTTCCGCGTCGGGCCGTGGCAGGACGGACAGCCCGAGGACATGCCGCTGAACCACGACATGCACGGCATGTGACAGTCGTCGGATGACACCGTGATTCGTCCCCCACACCCCGCGGTGTGGGGGACGAATCACGTCTCTTCACAGATGAGGGTGTAGGTGGGCAGTAGACCCGGGTCCGGAGACGGGCCGAGGTCCTTGGATGATGGAAGTTCCTACGCTGCCTCACCAAAGACCTCGACGTGCCCCAATGTAGCTACACCAGCCCTGATCTGACCACGTTCTGTCGCCTGGACGACCTCGGCCTGACCGTCGTCGGCCAGCACCTCACCGGCGAGCGCGCCGTGCTGCTGTGCCGCCCGGTCGAGCCTGACGACTGGTGCCACCGCTGCGGCTGCCACGGCCAGGTGCGTGACAGCGTGATCCGGGAACTGGCGCATGTCCCGTTCGGTTGGCGCCTCACCATATTGCGGGTCCGGCTGCGCCGCTACCAGTGCACCGGTTGCGGACACGTCTGCCGCCAAGACCTCGCCCGGGCAGCATCGCCTCGCTCCTGCTGCTTGTCACGCGGCGCGCTGCGGTGGGCGCTGGAAGCGTTGGTGGTCAACCATCTGTCCATGGCACGGATCGCGGTCGCGCTCGACGTGGCGTGGAACACCGCCAACACTGCGGTCCTGGCCGAAGGACAGCGAGTCCTGATCGACCGGTCAGGCCGTCTCGACAATGTGACGGTCGTCGGGGTTGATGAGCATGTGTGGCGTCAAACCGGCTCTTCACAGATGAGGGTGTAGTTCGCTAGCGGGCCCCGGGTGGTGACAGGGATCGAGGTCCCCTGATGATGGAAGTTCCTACGCTCGCCATCCAGAAGACCTCGACATGGACAACGCTACCTTCACCACCCCTGACCTGACCACGTTCTGCCACCTCGACGACCTGGGCCTGGCCGTCACCGGTCAGCACCTCACCGGCAAGCGCGCCGTCCTGGCGTGTCGCCCGGTCCAGCCTGATCACTGGTGCCACCGCTGCGGCTGCCACGGCCAGCCGCGTGACAGTGTCGTGCGAGAGTTGGCGCATGTCCCGTTCGGTTGGCGTCCCACCACCCTCCAGGTTCGGCTGCGCCGCTACCAGTGCACCGCCTGCGGGCATGTCTGGCGCCAGGACCTCACCCGCGCAGCGTCGCCGCGTTCCTGCTTGTCACGAGCTGCGTTGCGATGGGCGCTGGAAGCGCTGGTGGTCAACCACCTGTCCATGACGCGCATCGCGGCCGCGCTCGGGG